>DATHWA010000146.1:0-10138 GCA_035461025.1 Gillisia sp.
ATAGCAGTTGGTTGCAGTATTCCTACATATAAGACAGCGGGTTTGTTGCTTGAAATGGAACTTAAAGGTGCTGTAAGGCCATTGCCGGGAAAACTTTTTGAAGCTATTTAATATCCCAGTGTAGTTCTTACCCTGCCCAGTACTTCGTTGGCCACGGCTTTAGCTTTTTTTGCTCCTACCTGCAAAGCAGCATCAATTTCTTCAGGATGTTCCATATAGTAATTGTATAATTCCCTTTGCTTCGCATATTTTTCTATGAGCAAATCATATAATGCCTGCTTTGCATGGCCGTATCCAAAACCTCCTGTAGCATAATTTTCCCGCATTTCCTTCACCTGGTCCTCGTTGCCAAGGATCTTATATAAGGCAAACACATTGCAGGTTTCTGTATCTTTTGGCTCTTCCAGCGGAGTACTGTCCGTTTGGATTCCCATGATTTGTTTGCGCAGCTTCTTGTCCGGCAGAAAGAGGTTTATGAGATTGCCTTTGGACTTACTCATTTTCTCCCCGTCTGTTCCGGGAATGTACATTGTTTCTTCCTGCACCTTCGCCTCCGGCATTACAAAGGTCTCACCCATTTGTGCGTGGAAACGGGCCGCAACATCGCGGGTCATCTCCAGGTGTTGTAGTTGATCTTTTCCTACGGGAACAATTTCGGCGTCGTATATAAGTATATCTGCCGCCATTAGCATTGGATAGCTGAAGAGTCCTGAATTTACATCTTCCAGCCTGTCTGCCTTATCCTTGAAAGAATGCGCCAGGGTTAACCGTTGGTATGGGAAAAAGCAGCTTAAATACCATGAAAGTTCTGTTACCTGTGGGATATCACTTTGCCTGTAAAACACTGTTTTTTCTATATCCAGACCAAAAGCCAGCCAGGTGGCGGCAGTAGAATAGGTGTTTTCTTTAAGGATTTGAGCGTTTTTTATTTGGGTTAGAGAGTGCAAATTGGCGATAAAAAGAAAGGATTCATTCTCCGGCCTGTTTGCCATTTCTATAGCCGGAATAATGGCTCCCAATAAATTTCCCAGGTGTGGAGTGCCCGTACTTTGCACCCCGGTAAGAATTCTTGACATGGATTTTTTAAATTTTGACAAAGGTACTTCTTTTGGGGAATTGGTAAATTCATTTTACTATTTTTACCGCATATGGGAGTAATTAGGTCTTTTGCGATCATCATTTGGAGAATCTGGTTTTACATTCTTATGGCACTTCCCATAATTGTAATGTTTCCTGTACTCGTTCTTTTTACTACTTCTGAAAGATTTTATCCGCAGTATTTTGTTTGTGCAAGGATCTGGGCAAAATGTATTCTTTACGGAATGGGATTTTTTCCGAAGAAGATCAACTCAGCCAGTCTCGAAAAGGGCAAGAGCTATATGTTCGTTGCCAATCACACCTCCATCACAGATATTATGCTAATGCTGGCGGTTGTAGATCACCCGTTTGTATTCCTGGGAAAAGTAGAGCTCGCCCGTATTCCTTTATTCGGATATTTTTACAGGCGCACCTGCATTCTGGTGGACCGGGGTTCACAAAAAAGCAGGTTGGAGGCTTTTGCTGAAGCACAACGCAGGCTTAAACAGGGTAACAGCATTTGCATCTTTCCGGAAGGAGGGGTTCCTGGGGATAAAAAACTGGAAATGGCCCAATTTAAAGATGGCGCCTTTCGTCTGGCAATAGACCATCAAATTCCAATTGTACCAATTACATTCCACGATAATAAAAGAAGGTTCTCCTACACTTTTCTTTCCGGAAGTCCGGGCGTGATGAGGGCTACGATCCATGAGGTTATTCCTACCAAAGACAAAACCCAGGCAGATAAGCGGGAAATTAAAAATAAAGTTTACGATATTATCCTTACAGAGTTAAGAAATCCTTCCCTGTAAATTTTAAAATTTGAAGCTAAATCCGGAATAAACCCCAAAGAAATAAGGGCTTAGATTGGTAGAGTTATTATAAGTATTGATCTGGTACTTTAAAATTGGCTCGAAGTTAAGCTGAAATTGCGGTGATATCTTATAATCCAGCCCTATCCCTATATTGGTACTAAAGCTTACATTATTCAGGTTGTTCGCCTGCCCAAGATCTGTAGAGAAATTGGAAGAATTTAAGGAGATCATGTTCTCATCGAGGAATAGGGTACTTCCCCCTCCTATAATATTAAGACCAACTTTTTTGTCTATGATTACGTATTCAATCTCCAGTGGGACTTCAATAAAGCCAAGTCTTTGATTTAGATAGCCGGTTGCCGGAGCTGCTATACTTGAGCGGTTGAACTCTGTAGAGGCATAGATATTTCCAAAAGGTCTTGCAGCTGTATTTTCTATCCTGTATTTAGGTATTTCTCCCCCGGCATAATCAATGCCGCTAAGTGCAACAGGATTCACAGTTGCGGTAAAGGCAATACCCTTGGTGTTATGACTAAGATCTAATTTGCTTATCCCTGAACGTATCTTGATCTTATCGCTTATCTGGTAGGCCAGGTTGATCCCATATGACATAGAAACTTCTCCTTCGCTTTGATTGTTTGCAAACCTCGCGTCTATGGCATTACCTGTACCCATGTTTTCAAAGTAAACCGGAGCAGCGGTAGTGGTTACCCTAAGCTTTTTAACTGGAGTATTTTCCTGTTTGGTGGTTTCTTCAGCAAAACTTACCTCTTCAAAAATATCCTTTAAAGGGCTTTTAGTAGTTGGGTTGGCTGTTATTCTTTCTTCTTCTTGTTCAATTTCAGTTTTAGCCACTATGGGAGGAGTAACCGCGGTAATTTGTGTGATTCCCGTAGATCCTGTGCTTGTAACTCCTCTTACCGGATAATTAATTAAACCTGCAACGCGACCTGTACGTATATCACCTGATGTACCTGCGGTATTTTCTGTGCCAGACAGGGATTCAGTTAACTCCTTATTTTTGGTATCCTGCATAATCGCCTGCAAGATGATGGAAGACCGTATCATATTCTCGTTATAAGAGCTGGAAACAAGCCTTAGCTCCCCAAAAGTGCGTTCCTGTGTTGCGGTAACCGGTGCCTGCTCAAAGTTGGAAGTAGTTTTAAAAAGTCCACTGGCATAATTGAACAGCAAGGCCAGGACTGCAGCGACTCCTGCGATCCTGTACCATAATGGCAGGGCGCTTTTTCTCTTGCGTTCCTTTTCCTGTAAGCGTGAAGAAATATTATTCCAGACCGCCTCCCGTGGGGTAGCCTCGAAATCCTTGAATTTCTCCTGGTACAGCCTGTCTATATGCTTCTTTTCTTCCATTCTACAGTGAACTCACCGCTTTTGTGACCTGGTTGATTTCTATTTTTTCTTTTAATATCATTCGCGCCCTTGCAAGGTTAGATTTGGAAGTTCCCGTGGTGATCTGTAGCATTTCTGCTATCTCCTTATGGGAAAAACCATCCAGTGCATACAGGTTGAACACCTGCCGGTACCTGTCTGGTAATTCCTGGATGATAGCCAGTAAATAATCAACAGATACTATATCCTCATCTATTTCAAGAGCCGGTTCTTTGAGATTTTCTTCACTAAAAATTTCAAAAACCGTTTGTTTTCTATATTTCTGAAGGGTTGTATTTATCATAATACGCTTCATCCATCCTTCAAACGACCCCTTATCCTGGTACTGTTTAATCTTTTCAAAAATCGTCATAAAGCCATCCTGCAGGTTGTCCTCCGCCTGTTGGTAGCTACTGGAATATTTAAGACACACTGCAAAAAGCTTGTTGGCATAAAGCCTGTAAAGCTGTTCCTGTGCTTTTATATCCTGTTTTTTACAATTATGTATGAGTTGCTTTAAACTCAAATGCCGGGAATATTAGTTATTACTCTACTCCTGGCTGGGTTACGGGTACTTCTATAGTTAAAAATTGATCTGTACCTGCCGCGTTTCGTCCCTGCCAGAATTTAAAGATATAAAAATCATCCCGTTCTGCAACAAAATTTATTAGTGCGCTCGCTTCTAAATTTCCTGTTTCCACACAATTAGGATTACTGGTCCTAAAACTTGTAACCACGCCAATAGTGATCTCATTCTCATCTTGAGAAAGATCAAGACCAGTAAAGGTGTGACAGGAAGTAGGCCTTTTGTACACGATCTCAATTTCATATGAATGACCATATACAAAGGTTTCGGGTAGATCTACAGAAAGGACACTGGCAAGATTTTGCATGAGGTCCCCGGCGTCATCATCGCTACTGCAACCGGAGGAAAGGATTATAATAAAAACAAGCAGTAAAATTCGTTTCATTCGCAAAATCTTGGGGCAACCCGGTAGGTTGTACTCATCAGATGCAGAATATTGAAAAGGGTTGCGTTGGTAGAAATAAAAAAATCCTACCAAAGGCAGGATTTTTTTAAATATTTCAGAATTATATTAGGCAGTTGCCAGTTTAATGGCATTTTTTATTTTGTCTTCAAGTTCATCCATAAGGTCTGGATTGTCTTTCAATACTGCCTTCACAGCATCACGACCCTGTCCTAATTTAGTATCCTCATAGCTAAACCAGGAGCCACTTTTCTTAATGATTTCGTAATCTACTCCTATATCAATGATCTCTCCAATTTTTGAGATCCCTTCCCCATACATGATATCAAATTCTGCCATTTTAAAGGGCGGAGCCACTTTGTTCTTAACTACTTTTACCCTGGTCTTGTTACCCATAATGTTGCTGGCGGCATCTTTGATCTGGGTAGATCTTCTAATGTCAAGCCTTACAGACGCATAAAATTTAAGGGCATTTCCACCGGTCGTGGTCTCAGGATTCCCAAACATAACCCCAATCTTTTCCCTTAACTGGTTAATGAAGATCACTGTACAATTAGTCTTACTAATGCTTGAAGTAAGTTTTCTTAATGCCTGGGACATAAGCCTCGCGTGAAGACCCATTTTGGAATCTCCCATCTCTCCTTCTATCTCACTCTTTGGCGTAAGTGCGGCCACAGAGTCAATTACAATAATGTCTATCGCGCCAGAGCGTATTAAATTATCGGTTATTTCTAAGGCTTGTTCCCCGTTATCCGGTTGTGATATGATCAAATTTTCAAGGTCAACCCCAAGAGCTTCAGCATAAAATCTGTCAAAAGCATGTTCAGCATCTATAAAGGCTGCAATCCCACCTTGTTTTTGAGCTTCTGCTATTGCGTGAAGTGTTAAGGTTGTTTTACCGGAAGATTCCGGACCATAGATCTCGATAACCCTTCCGCGGGGATAACCCCCCACTCCAAGTGCTATATTAAGACCAACAGAACCTGAGGAGATCGCTTCCACATCAGATATTGCCTGGTCACTCATCTTCATCACTGTTCCCTTACCGTAGGTCTTATCCATCTTGTCCAGGGTAAGCTTAAGGGCCTTTAATTTTGCTTCTTTTTCTTTACTATCTGTGCTCATATTTATAGCTGTCTTTTTTAAATGCGTGCTGCTAAAATACTATAAGTTTTTCTATCGCTATAATTTTAACACGCAACCTTTTTGAAATTTCTGCATCTAATAAGTAATTAAAAGAAGCAGATATATGAGGTTTCTTAAGATGAGTTTAATTTTGAATCGATTCGGTTCTGCCACTACAATTCTTCTGAGCTGTAGTAGCAGGATTGATGGAGGCTAACCGTTATTGGTTTTTTTATGATAGTAAGTAAAAAATAATAATAACGAATTAGCCGATTCAGAAAAATGCCCTGGGAAGAAACTCAGGGCATTTTTTCTTCCATTAAACTAAAGCTTTATCTTTGCGCAATATTTTTCTTTAACTTAATAAAATTGGTATAGCATGCAACTGTACAATAAATTAAGCGCGAAGGAAAGAGCAGCTTTAATTCAGGAAGCCGGGGAGGACCGGCTCACTCTTTCTTTTTACGCCTATGCCAAAATTGGCAATCCGCATCTTTTCAGGAACTATCTTTTTCTTGCCTGGGACCAAATGGAGGTTCTTGGCCGTATTTATGTAGCCCACGAAGGTATTAACGCCCAGCTTTCAGTTCCCGCAAAACGCTTTGATGAATTCAAGGAATTTCTTGACAGCATCTATTTTCTCGACAATGTAAGGCTGAACATAGCTATAGAACATGACCTTATGTCTTTCCTTAAACTTAAAGTGAAGGTGAGGAAGAAGATTGTGGCAGACGGACTTAACGATGAAACGTTTGATGTGAGGAACAAAGGGGTTCACGTTGATGCCCCAACTTTCAATGAATTACTGGAAGATCCCAACACCATCCTGGTGGATATGAGAAACCACTACGAAAGTGAAATTGGTCATTTTAAAGGGGCCATTACGCCAGATGTGGATACATTTCGGGATTCCCTGGATATTATAGAGGAGGACCTTAAGGACCATAAGGAAGACAAGAATCTTGTGATGTATTGCACAGGAGGTATACGTTGCGAGAAAGCAAGCGCCTACTATAAACATAAAGGTTTTAAGAACGTGTTCCAGCTTGAAGGAGGCATTATAGAATATGCACGGCAGGTGGAAAACCAAAAGCTGGAAAATAAATTCATAGGTAAGAACTTTGTATTTGATCATCGCCGTAGTGAACGCATCACCCCGGAGGTTATCGCCAGTTGTCACCAGTGCGGCAAGCCCTGTGATACGCATGTGAACTGTGCCAATGAAGCCTGTCACTTGTTGTTCATCCAGTGTGAGGAATGTGCTGCAGCTATGGATAATTGCTGCTCCACAAATTGCCAGGAGATCAACGCTTTGCCTTATGAAGAACAAAAAGCACTGCGAAAAGGAATCCCAAACAGCAATAAGATCTTTAAGAAAGGAAGATCTGAAGTGCTAAAATTCAAGCAGTAGGTAATGGGATCAAAAAAAATAGCTTACCAATAAATATTGGTATATTTACCTTTTAATTTTATTATCAAATCAAATTCGGCCTTCATTAAGAGTCAGAATTTTCAATATATATTATATGGGATGTACAAGTTGCTCGACCGGGAAAGACGGTCAGCCAAAAGGATGTAAGAATAATGGTACCTGTGGGACAGATGGTTGTAATAAGCTCACTGTTTTTGACTGGCTTGCCAATATGTCCTTACCAGACGGCGTAGAGGCCTTTGATTGTGTGGAAGTACGTTTCAAGAACGGAAGGAAACATTTTTTTAAAAATACAGAGAATTTAAGTTTAAGTATAGGAGACGTTGTTGCCACAGAGGCTTCGCCTGGACATGATGTAGGTATTGTGACCCTTACCGGGGAGCTGGTAAGAGTTCAAATGAAGAAGAAAAAGGTGAACCGCGACAGCGAAGAAGTACTAAAAATATATAGGAAAGCTTCCCAACGTGATATAGACGTTTGGCAGGAAGCCCGCGACAGGGAAGATAAAATGAAAGTTAGGGCAAGGGAAATAGCTATAAGGCTGGACCTGCGCATGAAAATAAGCGATATAGAATTCCAGGGTGATGCCTCTAAAGCCACCTTTTATTATACTGCTGAAGAAAGGGTGGATTTTCGTCAACTTATCAAGGAATTCGCGAGGGAGTTCAATACCCGTATTGAAATGAGGCAAATAGGCTTCAGGCAGGAAGCTGCAAGGCTTGGAGGAATTGGTTCCTGCGGTAGGGAACTTTGTTGCTCTACCTGGTTAACAGATTTCAGGTCCGTTAATACCTCTGCGGCACGTTACCAGCAATTGTCCCTAAATCCGCAGAAGTTGGCGGGGCAATGCGGAAAACTTAAGTGTTGCTTGAATTACGAACTTGACACTTACCTTGACGCTTTAAAAGCTTTCCCTAAGACAGAAGTAAAGCTGTATACTAAGAAGGGTACTGCGGTTTGTCAAAAAATTGATATTTTCCAGGGCTTCTTATGGTATGCATATGAAGGGGACTGGATGAACTGGCATAAACTTACTGCTGAACAGGCAAACAAGATCATTAAGGCCAATATTGATAAGGAACCTGTGGCCAGCCTTGAGGAATATGAGGTAGTGGCAGAGGTGGATGAAAAAGCAAAATCAGATTACAACAATGGAGTAGGACAGGATAGTCTCACCCGTTTTGATGCCCCTAAAGGATCTGGTAAAAAACGAAGAAAATCAAAGCGTCGTAAAGGAAAACCTTCGAAGAATGCATAGATCTTTTTTTTCGTTGCTGTTCGTTATTGCAGCCGCTGTAGCTACTTCTTGTGATAAGGATAGGGTGTTTGACGAATACCAATCTCTTCCCGGAGAGTGGAATAAAGATTCTGTTATTACGTTTAAGCTTGAGAATTTAGATACCCTGCAAAACTATAACCTGTTCATTAATGTGAGAAACAATAATGATTTTGCTTACAGTAACCTGTTCCTCATCGCCCAGATCCAGTTTCCGTATGGAAAAGTGATCACAGATACCCTTGAGTATCAAATGGCTGCGCCGGGAGGCGAATGGCTTGGCACAGGATTTGGTGACGTGAAGGAAAGCAAGTTGTGGTATAAGGAACAGGTAAGGTTCAATGAACCGGGCCGGTATGAGGTTTCCCTAAGGCACGCGATGAGGAAAAGCGGCCGCGAGGAGGGAATAAAAGATCTGGAAGGAATTACCCAGGTTGGTTTCCGAATAGAAAACACACAAAATTAACGTATCTGCACAAATGGCAAACCCTTCAAAAAAGACAAAAAAAACTACCGGTTACCGTAAATACATTATTGGCTTCTGGACATTATTCGCACTTGGTATATTAACTATTGTTTTTCTATTCCTGCTCGCCAGTTGGGGAGCCTTTGGAAAGATGCCAAAATTTGAAGAACTTGAAAATCCGGAGACCAACCTGGCTACAGAAATTTTTTCGGCAGATGGGGAAACCCTCGGGAAATATTATAGTGAAAACAGGACACCCATAAAATATGAGGACCTGCCTACACATCTTGTTCAGGCACTTATAGCGACAGAGGATGAACGCTTTCATAAACACTCCGGGATAGACGCAAGAGGTACTATGCGTGCTGCTGTTTACCTTGGGGAAAAGGGAGGAGCGAGTACAATAACCCAACAGCTGGCAAAGCAACTTTTTACAGATGATGTATCAAGGAGTTTTACAGGTAGGGTCCTTCAAAAATTCAAGGAATGGATCATCGCGGTAAGACTGGAGCGGCAGTACACTAAGGAGGAGATCATTACGATGTATTTCAATAAACATGACTTTGTGTACCAGGCTGTGGGAATACGGTCTGCTGCCAGGATCTATTTTGATAAGGAAGCAAAAGACCTTAATGTGGAGGAAAGTGCCGTATTAGTTGGAATGCTTGTAAATGCTGCTTATTATAATCCAATGCGCCGGCCGGACCTTGTAGAACAGCGGCGTAATGTGGTGTTGGCTCAAATGACAAGGAACAATTTCCTTACTACCCAGGAAAGAGATTCCCTGCAAGCACTGCCAATGGATATTACATTTACTCCCCAGGGACATGATGACGGGATCGCCACCTATTTTCGAGTATATCTTCAGGGATTTATGAGGGACTGGATCGAGAAGAACCCGAAACCGGATGGTGAAAACTATAACATCTTCAGGGATGGGCTAAAGATTTATACAAGCCTGGATTCCAAAATGCAGAAGTATGCAGAGGAGGCCGTGGAAATGCATATGGCACAGCTTCAAAAAGAATTTGACAGGCAAAATGAGAATAATAAGACAGCCCCTTTTCGTGATATTGATGCCGATGAAATTGAAGGGATTATAAATAGCTCCATGCGGGTAACAGACAGGTGGAGGCAAATGGAAGCTCAGGGGAAATCCCGGGAAGACATTGTGAGGTCTTTTGACCAGGAAACTAAAATGAGGGTCTTTAGCTGGAGCGGAATCAAGGATACTGTTATGACACCACGTGATTCCATACGATATTTTAAATCTTTCCTTAATACCGGAATGATGTCTATGACCCCCCAAACCGGGGAAGTAAAAGCCTGGGTGGGCGGTATTAATTTTAAGCATTTTAAGTACGAGCATGTTAAGCAGGCCAAAAGACAGGTGGGATCTACATTCAAACCTTTTGTTTATGCAACAGCAATCGATCAATTAAAATTATCACCCTGTGATACCCTTCCAAGAAATCACTTTACCATTGAAGCCGGCAGGCACGGAAACCAGAACGATTGGTCTCCCCGTAACAGTGATAACGAGTACAGCGGGATGCTGACATTAAAGGA
>DATHWA010000147.1:0-1891 GCA_035461025.1 Gillisia sp.
CCGTGCTCCCATAGGACCTTCAAATAAATAGGTCCTGGGCTTCCATAGTTTGTAATATTCCCGCAATTCCTTCAGCAGGGTTTCAGAAAGAATGGTAAACCTGTCCTTGTTCCCTTTTCCTCCTCTTACCTTGATCATCATTCGTTTGCCGTCGATATCTTCGGGAATCAGATTGAGCAATTCGTTCCTCCGCAGTCCGGCCGAGTAGAGGAGGCTCACCACACATCGATGCTTTATGTTGTTGGTATGAGCAATTATAGATAGCACTTCCTCTTTGGACAGCACTTTTGGCAATTTCTCTTCAACCCGGGGTCGTTCCATTCCGTAGAACCGGTTAGGCATTTCCATCACGACTTCGTAATAGAATTTAATGGCATTGATCGCCTGGTTGATATAGGAATTTGAACTGCCTTCCTGTATCAATTTTTGAAGGTAAGCCCTTATGTCATTCTCGTTGATATGCTCCGGCTCTAAATGGTTATAATGATTGATAAATGCTTCAAAACAGGAAACATAGGTTTTTACAGTATTGTTGGCATAGCGCTTTAATTCCAGCTTCAGAAGATAACTTTCAGGACAACGGCGGTACCCTGCAGGGTGTTTTCTTTTCCTGAACCAGTCAACATTGATGTCCTCATTGTTTCGGCTAAATCCGCTATTGGTAAAGAAATGATTGCAGTTCACCCAGGCCACCCCGCGAAACTGGTCAAAGATGCCGTCCAGGGCTGCAGGGGAGTTGGGCACATAATTCATGTGGAACTCCTCGCTCCAGTCTACCCCGGGAAGTTCATTGACAAGCGCCTGCAGCACCTTATCCTGGTAAAACTTGAGCCCTATGCATTTTTGTCCCTCTATCATTAAATTCTTAAGGGTGATGTATTTACGGTCCATGGTTTATGAAAGTTTCTGTAAAAATAGATGGAGGAAAAGCCATCAGCCGTAGAATAATCGTATATTAAACTGGTAAACAGGAAATTGCATAAATAATGGAGGAAAGAAAATGCCCGGTGTGTGAAAAACCATTGAAGGGGAGGAGTGATAAGAAATTTTGCGATCCTTCCTGCAAAAGTGCCTTTCATTACCAGGCGCTTCAGGAAGAAGGGAGGAGTTTCTATGCGCGGGTAGACCGCCAGCTCAAAACCAACCGCAGGATCCTGAAAAAATTCAACAAGGCCGGGAAAGCCACGGTACGAGCTGAGGTATTAATTGAACAGGGGTTTGATCCCAACTTTTTTACTCATTACTGGAAAAATGCCAAAGGCGAAGTGTATCTCTTTGTGTATGAATTTGGGTTTCTGGGCAAAATGGAGAACGCCAGGAAAAAATATGTCCTGGTCACCTGGCAGGCTTATATGGAAAAATAAATATAACCGGGTTTCACACCGGCAGAATCTTCTCCATCAGAGCAAAGTGGGTGATACTTCAATACCGGGAGTCAGTAAAAATTTCTCAGGCAAGGGCTTTTTAGTTTGTTGCAAATTTTATTAAAGGTTTTATATTTCCATTATCAGCTTCTCTTAATGCTGTGATATATTCTTTTCTTTTTTCATCAGGTTTAACCATATTTGCCTTGTGCCAACTGAAAATATCTTTTCCGAAAATGGATTCTATGATTATATCAGCCATCATTCTTGAGTGCCTACCATTTCCATTGGGAAAACAGTGAATAGATACTAATCGGTGCTTGAACCTAATAGCTACTTCTTCTGGAGGAAAAGTTTTGTTTTCTACCCAATATTTGGTGTCGTCTAGTAAATTTTTTAATTCAATCCCAATTTGTGTCCACGGAATCCCAATGTTTTTTTCGGTTTTTCTAAATTCACCGGCCCATTTCCATACATCGCCATACATTCTTTTGTGTAAGTCTTTTATGAACTTTTCTGTCAAAATC
>DATHWA010000148.1:0-4206 GCA_035461025.1 Gillisia sp.
TTCTCCTCCTCACCACCTGTGGCCAGTATAAAATCCCCGCCCCAGCCACCAAGGCTTTTTATACTTCCTCGGAAATCCGGGAAGAGTTGAGTTTTAATTTTAGGGGTGTTGATAATCCCGGAGATAAGGGTTTCGTGGATATTGAGAAGCATTTTAAACTCCTCCAGGTTATAGCAGGAAATGATCGCCGCTGTAAGGGCCGAGGCTTTTTCTGCCGCTTCCCGAATATGTTCCTGCGACTGCTGCCGGTAATGGGCAATCGAAGACCTGCTGTTTTGTTTCCTGTTTAAATAGACGAAGAATAACTCATCCTTAAATGGCGGATCGAATTGCACATTCAAAATATTTCTGCCACTTTCCTGAAGTTCATAGGTGATAGGTCCCTCTGCCGAAGCCGCTGCAATGTCATAGCCGCTGCCGCCAAAGGTTTTTTCCAGCAATACATACGGATCTATCTCAAACCATTGGGCGATATTGTTGATCAAGGTAGAAGAACTGCCTAAACCCCAATTCCGATTAAATTCCAGTCGGGTGGTGATCCCATAGGCCTGTCCGTGCTCAAAGGGTTTCGGATTGAGTTTATGAGCTTCTGAAAGTATTTCCAGAAGCTTTTTGGTTAGTTCACCTTGATTGGCATCTGCAGGGTTACCTTCGGCTATAAACTTCTCTCCTTTAAAGTGAAGTTTGCTCTCAAACCAAAGTTCGCTGTCCTTATCGAGAGCTTTCCAGGTGATTGTTTCACCTTCCGTAGGGGTCACTTCTAAAGTTTGTCCGAATCTTGCGGGTAAAGCCAGGGATAGCGCTCCGTCCAGCACCAGGTATTCCCCGGTTAATAAGAGTTTTCCGTGGGTGTGGAACTTTTTGATCATTGCCTTATCTTTTCCAGTTGCTCCACCACGCCGCTGTGAGTCACTGTATGGTGCCTAAAATAATCGATTAATTCATCCTTTTCTCCCGGGGTGGCGTTTTGCTGATTCAAAATATTCATAAGGTGCATCTTCATATGTCCCTGCTGTATCCCTGTAGTAACAAGCGATCTTAAAGCAGCGAAGTTCTGCGCCAGGCCGGCCACAGCGATTATTTCCATCAATTGTGGTGCTGTGGGCTTTTGCAAGATCTCCAATGCCACTTTAACCAGCGGATGAAGATTTGTAAGTCCGCCAACAGTTCCAACTGCCAATGGGATCTCCATCCAGAACCTGAAAATTCCATTCTCCACGCTGGCATGGGTAAGGCTTTTATATTGTCCGTCCTTTGAGGCGTAGGCATGTATTCCCGCTTCCACGGCGCGGAAGTCATTTCCGGTGGCGAGTACCACCGCATCGATTCCGTTCATTATCCCTTTGTTGTGGGTTACGGCACGGTAAGGCTCCACTTCGGCTATTCTAACCGCCGTGATGAATTTTTCGGCAAAGGAATGCGGGTCGTAGCTGTTGTCATCATCCAGGTCTTCCACCGGGCAGGAAACTTCGGCTCTTACTAAACATTCAGGAACAAAGTTGGAGAGAATGCTCATAATGATCTCGGGGTGTTTTTCTTCTTCAGAAAAATCCTCGTAACCTTCCGCAGTAGTTTTGAAAATATCAGCAAATCTTTCCAGGCAGGAATTGATAAAATTGGCGCCCATGGAATCCTTTGTCTCAAACTTGCAGTGCAGCTGATGGTAATGCGGAACAAGATCTGTTTTATCCCTCAATTCAATGTCCAGCACTCCGCCGCCGCGTTTCTCCATATTCTTCGTGATCCCGGCTACTCCTTCCAGAAGCAATGGCTTCACATCCCTGAAGAATTCCTGTAATTTGGCCGTGTCTCCCTTAAATAGAAAATGCACCTGCCCAACTTTTACTGTATTAAGCACTTCTACTTTGAATCCGCCCCGGGATTTCCAGAATTTTGCGGCCTTACTGGCAGCTGCGATCACAGAGCTTTCCTCGATGGCCATTGGAATGGCATAGAGCTTTCCATTGATCTCAAAATTTGGCGCTATACCAAATGGCAAATAAAAATTGCTGAGGGTGTTCTCTGTGAATTCCTCGTGAAGCTGCTGCAGGCGTGCGTCTTCATTCCAGTATTGTCTAAGGACATCTTCTGAAAGTGGGGAATCCTTAAGATATGTTTTTGATAACCAGGCTATTTTTTCCTCCTTATTAAGTTTGGAAAATCCTGTAACAGGTTTGATCATTATAAAAAATTATTGAGACGCCAAAGATACAATTACTGCCATTAATCCTGAAAAAGGAGCGAGATTTCAATTAAATCTCTCAGTGTCCATTTTTTCAACCGGCGCAAACGTTAAGAATATGTTAGGATTTAACACTGCAAACGCCTGTTCTTTGCCGAATTTTTAGTAAACTTGGCCTACAAAAATTTTTCTGCTATTTATGAAAATTACTAAATTCCTACTTGCCTTTCTTTTGGCAGGGACAGCTGCGGTTCAGGCCCAGCAAAAAGAGATCACCCTTGAAGAAATATGGAACGGAACTTTTAGCCAGGAACGGCTGGAATCCCTTAAATCCCTCAACAATGGTACTGAATATATCGTGCTGAATCAAAACCGGGATCTGGGTTCTACCACCATAGATGTTTATGATTATAAGAGTGGCGATAAAAAACGCAGCCTTGTAAATAGTGCAGAGCTGGATGATATTTCAAATTTTAGTTCCTATGAGCTTAGCGATAATGAGAATAAGGTGCTTTTGGGAACAGAAAGTGAGCAGATCTTCAGAAGGTCTTCCCGCGGAATCTTTTTTGTTTACGATGTAAATTCCAAATCTCTTACAAAAGTAAGTGACGAAAAGATACAGGAACCAACTTTTTCACCAGATGCTTCCAAAGTCGCTTTTGTGTATGAAAACAATATTTACATAAAAGATCTAACCAGCGGAAACGAAACCAAGGTTACTACAGATGGGAAAAAGAACGAGATCATCAACGGGATCACTGACTGGGTTTATGAAGAGGAATTTGGCTTCGTACGTGCTTTTGAATGGAATGCAGCCGGAGATCACCTTGCGTATATTAGATTTGATGAAGTAAATGTTCAGGAATTCTCAATGGATGTCTTTGGAGAAGAACTTTACCCTAGCGCTTCTACGTTTAAATATCCCAAGGCAGGGGAGGAGAATGCAATAGTATCCCTTCATTTATACCACCTGGAAGATGGCAATACAACTGAAATTGACCTGGGAGATTATGAGGATTTTTATATTCCGCGAATCAAATGGACCAATGATCCTGAAATTTTAAGCGTGCAGGTAATGAACCGTCACCAGAACAATCTTGATCTTATCTTTGTAAGTGCAAAAACCAACGAGGCAAATGTGGTACTAAATGAGACCGATGAGGCTTATGTTGATATCACAGATAATCTTACTTTCTTAAAAGACAACAGTTTCATATGGACCAGTGAGCAGGATGGATATAACCATATCTACCACTACGATAAGCAAGGAAAACTCATCAACCAGATCACCAGTGGAGACTGGGAAGTAACGCGTTACTACGGATTCAATTCTGATAGAAACACTATCTACTACCAAAGTACAGAGAACGGAAGCGTAAACAGGGATGTATATTCCATTCGCACCAACGGAAAGTCCAAAACCCGACTAACCGACAGAGAAGGAACCAACAATGCCGACTTTAGTACAGATTTCACTTACTTCATCAATACCTTCAGCAACACCGAAACTCCGGCGGAATATACCCTGCGGAATGCCAGAAATGGAAAAGTGGTAAGGGAAATTAAAGATAACAAGCAACTTCTTCAGAAATCTGAAGCATACGGCTTCTCTCCTAAAGAACTTTTAACAATAGAGATCAACGGAAATGAACTCAATATGTGGATGATAAAACCGGCAGATTTTGATGAGAACAAAAAATATCCACTTTTGATGTTCCAGTACTCCGGTCCGGGTTCACAATCGGTTTCCAATACTTATTTCAACTCCAATGATTACTGGTACCAGTTGCTGGCCAATGAAGGCTATATCATCGCCACTGTAGATGGTCGTGGGACAGGATATAAAGGTGCTGCCTTTAAAAAGGTGACGCAGAAGGAACTTGGTAAGCTTGAACTTGAAGACCAAATCGATGCGGCGAAGAAATTCGCAAGTTATGATTATATAGATGAGGATCGAATAGGAATATGGGGTTGGAGCTATGGAGGCTTTATGTCTACCAATGCAATTCTTAAAGGAAATGATG
>DATHWA010000149.1:0-4324 GCA_035461025.1 Gillisia sp.
GCGATATCTGTTACGATATATCTGTCTTCCCCAATAAGTGCATTAATAAAAGAGGATTTACCTGCGTTAGGCCTTCCCACAACTGCAAATCTCGGTAATTCTGTTTCCTCATCTTCCTCCTGCTCCGGCAATGCTTCAACAATGGCATCAAGTAATTCTCCTGTCCCACTCCCATTAGTACTGGCAATTGGAAAATAATTTCCAAGGCCTAGGGAATAAAATTCCACTGCGTTTTCAAGCCTCTTGGAATTATCTACTTTGTTCACTACCAAAAAAACCGGTTTTTCAACCTTTCTCAGCAAATTGGCAACATCTTCATCCATTCCGGTTATTCCGCTTTCCACGTCCACCATAAAAACAATAGCATCTGCCTCATCAATGGCCAGCTCTACCTGCTTATCAATTTCCTCCTCAAACACATCATCACTTCCCTTAACGTAACCACCTGTATCAATTATAGAAAAAGTCTGCCCGTTCCAGTCGGTTTTTCCATAGTGCCTGTCACGGGTAACCCCGCTTACGGCATCCACTATGGCTTCCCTTCTCTGGATGAGTCGGTTAAAAAATGTGGATTTCCCAACATTGGGTCTTCCTACAATGGCTACAATATTGCCCATACTTACTTCTTCTTTAATTAATGTGCAAAAATAGCGCTTTTTAGCTGAATATTATTCAGCTACACCTGCGAATTTATTCAGTAGGAAAATATGAGGATCTATAAATGAATTTTCCATTTTCTTATCTGATTTTTTTTCTGCTGAAGGCTTTAAAAAACCCTCGCAATCCTTTTCTGTCCCAAGTTTTATAATAATTTTAAAACAAATGGCTGAAAGAAACTTTATCTTGAAGAGCGCTAATCAACACGTATCCAATTTATTAAAAAAACTGAAGTTATGGAAGATTTGAAAGTGGCAGTTATCTATTATAGTTCTACAGGAACCAACTATCAACTTGCACAGTGGGCAGAAAAAGCTGCAAAAAATGCAGGAGCCGGGGAAGTGAGGTTAAGAAAGTTTGCAGAAACTGCTCCGCAGGAAGCAATAGCACAAAATGAGGACTGGAAAAAACATCATGAAGCGACCAAAGATGTACAGAATGTTTCCCTTGATGACCTGGAATGGGCCGATGCTATCGTCTTTAGCACCCCTACCCGATACGGAAATTTACCATCCCAGGTAGCAGCATTCTTCGACACCACCGGCGGACTCTGGTTCAACGGGAAACTCGCCAACAAAGTAGTAACAGGAATGACCAGCGCACAAAACCTCCACGGCGGGCAGGAAACAACACTACTTTCGCTTTATAAAACCATGTTCCATTGGGGTGCCATTGTTGCCACCCCCTCCTATACAGACCAAACAATATTCGAATCCGGTGGAAATCCTTACGGAGTAAGCGTAAGTGCCGGAAAAGACAACCTAACAGATAAAGTTGAAAAAGCTGTTGCCCACCAGGTGAAGAGAGCGATGACTATCGCGGGATGGGTGGTGAAGGGGATGAGTTAGTTAAGAGTTAGGAGTTAGGAGTTGGTTCGAAGGACGTTAATTCGAGAGACGGTACTTCGTGGTTCGAAGAAAGAAATAAAAACCAAGAACCAAGATACAAGAGAAGAGAGAAGAGAGAAGAGAACTCCGTGAAACTCCATTTAAAGAAAAAAATACAAATAAACTGGAGAGATGAACATCAAACGCTAAACAGCAAACAATTATGAACCGGAAACCTAACCACAAACCCCAAACAATAAACAACAAACCTGCGCGCAGCGCCGTAGGCAGGAGAACCTTCATAAAACGGTCCGGACTGTTCCTTGCCGCTACTACCCTGCCCTCTTACGGACTGTGGGTCCCGGGAAAAACCCGAAAACTGGGAGTGGCCCTCGTAGGTCTGGGGAATTACAGCACCAATCAGCTTGCACCTGCTTTGCAGGAAACCATCCATTGTGAATTACGGGGTATTGTGACCGGAAGTCCTGAAAAGATCCCTCGATGGAAGGAGAAATATGGGATAAAGGATAAAAATGTATACAACTACGAAAACATGCATACCATTGCCAATAATGATGAAATTGACGTAGTTTATATTGTATTGCCGGTGAGTATGCACGCAGAGTACTCGATTATTGGCGCAAACGCAGGAAAACACGTATGGTGTGAAAAACCTATGGCCAAAACTGCTGCAGAATGCAGGGATATAATTGAAGCCTGCAATAAAAATAATGTTAAGCTCTCTATAGGCTACAGGATGCAGCACGAGAAAAACACCCAAACCATTATGAAGTGGGCAGAAACAAAGCCTTACGGACCTATGGAAAATCTTACCGCAGAGGCTGGTTTTCACTCAAATTCCATCGTTCCCTGGAAACTGAAAAAAGAAATGGGCGGTGGTGCTATGTATGATATGGGTGTATACCCTTTGAATGCTGCCCGGTACAGCACAGGTATGGAGCCTGTGGCAGTTAGTGCCACTCATACCACCAACAGGCCAGAGATGTTTGATGAAGTAGATGAAACCACTATTTTTGATCTGGAATTTCCTGATGGAATAACCGCCTCCTGCCGTACCAGCTTTGGTGAAAGCATAAACAATCTGGAAATTAACTGCCGCGATGGCTGGTATTATCTCCGGCCATTCCAATCCTATTCCGGCGTAAAAGGGAAGACCAGTGACGGGAAGATTCTGGAACCTTTTGGTAAAAATCAGCAGGCAGTGCAAATGGATGATGATTCCCTGGCTATTATAAACGACGAACCGGTTATGGTGCCGGGAGAAGACGGATTAAGGGATATTGAAATCCTCGAAAAAATATATGAATCGGCAGCTAATGGGGGCCGCCGTATTACATTATGATAATAATAGGAATCTATACCCGGGTATCTTGATCTTTAAGGCTGGACATTGTTTAGGTAGATTTTTAGAAATAGGGATACCAAGGGATGAAAAATAAATCCGAATTAAAATTTTATTAAATATTTTATCCCTAAGAGCGTAGTTAGTACATTTAACAATCGTTTAATAATCTACTCCCCTCACATCTTTAAAAATAAGTCCTTGTTTTTCAAGAACAACCTCCCTGTGCCTTGTCAACACAGGAGAGAAGAAATTTTTGTGTACCCCGACTCGAAGGAACACCGGGAATTTCTATTCCCGGTATTCCTTTTAAAATTCCTAAGCCTGTTATTTCTTTTTTCAGCTTCATTTAAATCAATATTTGAGATTTTTTTAGTGATATAAAACTGAGGGTTCATCAGGCACCAAATTCCAAATTCCAAATCATTGTTGTCCGATTAAAATATGTGAATTTTCCCTTAACCCTTTCTATATATAGTCAAAGGACATATCAACCTCGACCAGGGGGTGGTTTTGAATCAAAAATAGTTTAGGAAATTTCAAGATATGTAGCAGAAGGTAAGTAACAATTTTCCAGGCAGTCAGATTTTAGTCTAGATTCTAGATTCTAGAAGCAGAGCGATCTAGACTCTTTTCCCGGACAACAATGATTCCAAATTCCAAATTCCAAATTCTAAAATTTTATAACCATAAACGGTAAACAGAAAACGATAAAAATCGAAATCGAGAACCCTGGGGAGTTCCGAACTATCTAAGGGTCTCGATACATTTTTTTCCTCCGCTTGCTTTCGCTACGGTAAAAACCAATCGGCAAGACAATAAGGACTTTCATCTCATAATTCTCGGAAAAACAGTAGTTCCTTAAATATTCAAAACTAAAAAAGCCGGAAAGAATTTCTCTCCGGCTTTTTCAATTTATCTATATTTTATTTATTCCTCATTGGCACCAATATTACCCTGGGCCACTATAGTTTCAAGATCTTCTGCACTTAAATGTACATTAATGTATCCGTTAACTTCCAAAACATCGCCATACCCAAATGCAGTTTCATCATCAAGTGCAGCGACATTGGTCATGCTCATTCCGGTAGTTCCATTTACGGGCATAAAAGTGAAAATAATTCCTCCACCTTCCTCAGCTGTATTCATATGAATGTGAGCAGGATGTTCCCCTCCAGGAGGAGTGTTATCAAGATTAAGGGTCGCAAGAGCCTCTCCATTCATACGCTCCTCAAAAGTAGCTGTTCCGTTAATTCCGGGAACGTCTTTTGAATTGAGGGTATAAGTTTTGGCTTCCCCTGTTAACTCATTCTGTCCTATATCTCCCTGGGCTACTATAGTTGCCAGGTCATCTGCACTTAAATGAACATTGATGTATCCATCAACTTCCATAACATCATCATATCCAAATACAGTTTCATCATCAAGAGCAGAAACATTGGTCATACTCATTCCGGTAGTACCGTTAACCGGATTG
>DATHWA010000150.1:0-11248 GCA_035461025.1 Gillisia sp.
TCGATTATTTCTGCTTTGTGTTTTGCACATTTATGTTATATTAGTTTCTAATCATAAATTTTTAACAAACAAAAAACCAATGAAAAGCAGATTTACATTTCTTGTGTTACTGGCTTTTTTTCAGGTGACAGCTATGGTCGCTCAGGAAAGAACAGTGACAGGACAGGTAACGAGCGCAAGAGACGGCATGGTTCTTCCGGGGGTCAATGTTATTGTGAAAGGTACAAACATGGGTACAACAACAGATTTTGACGGTAATTATTCACTTACCGTTCCTCCTGCTGCAACCCTGGTGTTTTCATCCCTGGGATTTGGGAGTAGAGAAGTTGTGGTAGGTACACAGGACGTAATTAATGTGGAGCTTACTGAAGATCTTGAGGGGCTGGATGAAGTAGTGGTCACCTCTTTTGGTATTGAAAGGCAAACCAGGGCACTGGGATATTCTGTGCAGGAAGTTACGTCCGAAGAAATTACAAGGACAAAACAGCCTAATATTGTAAATGCCCTGCAGGGACAGGCTGCCGGGGTTCAAATTACAAATTCTGGTGGTGCTCCCGGGCAAAGCGCCCGTATCATAATACGTGGGGTGAACTCATTGGACCCCAATGCAGATAATCAGCCTTTATTTGTAATTGACGGGGTGCCTATAGATAACTCCACCACAGAATCTGGAGGAACACCTCGAGGACTCTCGAACAGAGCTGCAGATATCAATCCTAATGATATTGAATCGATGAATGTCCTTAAAGGAGCTGCAGCTACAGCTTTATATGGGGTACGTGCAGCAAACGGGGCCGTAATTATTACAACCAAAAAAGGTAAGGCCGGCGATGTGAGGGTGAATGTAAGTAGCAGTATTGGTTTTGAAGAAGTGAATCAATATCCAAAATTCCAGGAAGTATATGGCCAGGGTTTTGGCGGAGTTTATGATCCTGACTCCTTTTGGCCTAACTGGGGACCTTCAATGGATGTAATTAGAGAAACAGATCCAAATGCCCAATTTTATGATATTTGGAGAGATGCGATGAATACCGGTGTGCAATATGACAATTCTTTTAATGTGTCCGGAGGGAATGAGAAGGCAAATTTTTACGCCTCTGTAAGTAACCTTGACCAGGAAGGTATTCTCCCCTTTAGTACCTGGGGCCGGACTACGGCAAGATTAAACGGGGAACTGAAGTTTAGTGAAAAATTTACGGTTGCGGGAAATATGTCTTATGCAGTATCTGGTGGTAACAGGGTTCCTCATGACAGGTTTATGGAACGCCTTGTATATAATACCCCTAACAAAGATATTTGGGATTATATAAACGAAGATGGGACAATGAACCAGAGAGGAGGGAACACTAATCCTATTTACGATGCCCGTTTTAGCACCTTTGAAGATGAGGTAAACAGGATCACCGGTAATTTTAGATTTACCTATAGCCCATTTGAATGGTTAAATTTAAATTATATCATAGGGACAGATTATTTTAATGATTCCCGTACTGAAATTACCCCGGGGCCCTTAGGAATTGAAGGTGAACTTCCGTTAAGTCCGCAGGGCTTCATTACAGAAACCCGGATAAATAGCAGAGATTTGAACTCCAACTTTTTTGTAACCCTTTCCAGGGACTGGAGTGAAAAATTCATTACAGTTTTAAGGGTAGGTAATGATGTTTTTGAAAGGGAGCTTGAAAGAGTAGATGCTACAGGGACAGAGTTTGTTATTCCACGATTTTATGATCTTAGTTACACAAGTCAGCTTTCAAATTCTCAGGATAAACGAAGAAAACGACTTGTTGGTGTATATGGGGATTTAAGTTTGGAATATGACAATATGCTGTTTTTAAACATAACAGCCAGAAATGACTGGACTTCTACATTACCAGTAGGAAACAATTCTTTCTTCTATCCTTCTGTGAATTTAGGTTTTGTGTTTACAGAAGCAATGGAAAATCCGGAATTTCTTACATTCGGAAAGATTCGGGCCTCTTATGCTGAGGTTGGAAAGGATACAGACCCTTATTTGATTGGACAAACATATACAGCTCCCAATGTCTATCCGCTGGGCGGCCAGGTTGGCTTTACAAGATTTGGCCAATACGGGGATCTAAATTTAAGACCGGAAAGAACCACTGCTATAGAACTGGGTACAGATCTTCGATTCTTTGAAAACCGTCTGGGCCTGGATTTCACCTGGTATAAATCAAACAGTAAAGACCAGATCATTCCGGTTCCGGTTTCCAATACAACCGGCTTTTCAACTTTTATTACAAACGCAGGTGAAATAGAAAACAGCGGGGTAGAATTTATCCTTCGCGGTACGCCCATTAGAACTCAGAATTTTAGATGGGAAGTTGCATTAAATGCTGCTTATAACAGGAATGAGGTAGTATCCATTAGAGAAGGTATAGAGCAAATAGCCCTGGGTAGTCAGTTTGGTTATGTAGGAAGTACTGTTTACTCTATTCTTACTGAAGGGGAAGCGTATGGGAATATTTATGGAAGCAGTTATCAAAGGTATGGTGCTTCAGAAAATGCAACCCATCTGGAAGAGGATCTTCCAATTGTAATAGGAGAGAATGGTTTCCCGGTTAGAAATGGAGAGCTGCTCATTCTGGGTAATGCCACTCCCAAATGGATTGGAGGCCTTAGAAATAATCTCACATATAAAGGCTGGGACATGTCCTTTCTTATAGATTTTAGGACAGGAGTTGAGCAGTATAACCAATATGATATGTTCTTTTCCGCTTTTGGTATATCAGAGCAAACTCTTGACAGAAACACTACCCGTGTTTTTGATGGGGTGTTGGCAGATGGGACTCCAAACACCCAGGAAGTGTGGCTGGGACAGGGAATAGGGCCAGATGGTCGTGATTATGGTGCCGGTTTTTATCGCAATACGGAGCGTACGGTAAGTGAGAATTTCGTGCAGGATGCGTCCTTTATCAAACTGCGTAATATTACGCTTGGGTATAATTTTGATGAGAATATATTGGATGGACTGGGTTTTATTAACTCAGCGAGAGTTTCTGTCGCAGCAAATAACATCATTCTTTATACTCCCTGGGATGGATATGACCCGGAATCCTTTAGTGCCGGTGCAGGTGGTAACGCGGTAGGTTTTACCGGTCTTGGCTACCCCGGAGTTCAAAGTTTATTTTTTACTCTTAATTTAGGTTTCTAAAAAAGTTTATTATGAAAATTTTAAAGAAAATATATACGTATTCGTTAGCAATAGGTGCATTGGCAGCTCTGGCTTCTTGTGATGATTACCTTGATATTAACGAGAACCCCAATAATCCTACAGAGGCTCCTTTGGCAGGGTTAATGACAAATTCAACATACGAAACCGCCCAGAACGTTTACAGGTTAGGTAGTACTACTTCGAGTTATGTCCAGTATCTTGCATCGCCAAACCCTGGCGGGGCAGGGGATACTATGGAAGCTACAAGCTTTGATAACACCTGGGCAACCCTTTATAATGTGATGACAGATCTTAATGATATGGTCACTGCAGCACAGGAAACCGGTGCCAACCATTATGAAGGTGCAGGGCAAATTCTTCTGGCACTCAATCTTGCAATGACGGTAGATGCCTTTGGTGATGTGCCTTTTAGTCAATCATTTGACTTTGAAACCATAACCCCAGGATATGATAGTGATGCCGATTTATATAACAGAGTGTTCGAACTGTTGAATGAAGGAGTGTCCAATATGTCTCAGGAAACAACCTTGCCTTTAGGTGATGATGATTTTATTTTCGAAGGGGATGCAGAGAAATGGATCAAGTTTGGAAATATGCTCCGGGCCAGGTATTTAAATCATCTTAGTGGTACCGGTGCCTATGATCCGGCTGCTGTTTTAGCTGCACTGGATTCAGGTTTCGAAAGTACTGGAGATGATGCGCAGGTTGAGTATTTCGATCAGTCATATAATCCCTGGGCTACTGTAGCTATCAATAACGCCAACCTGTTCCTGGGTGGCTGGATATCTGAACAATTTATTGCGGCGTTTGACGGTACAATCCACGGGGTGGAAGATCCAAGAATGCCCTTAATTATAGGTGCTACAGATGATGGGGAATATATAGGCGTAAAAAGTGGTGCTGGTAGAGGTGCTGCTGCTGAAGAGGGTGAAAGATCAACTTTAATTGAAGGTCAATTTTATACAGAAAGGCTGGGCCCGGTCCTGATCGCTACTTACTTTGAACAAAAATTCATAGAGGCTGAGGCAGCTTTTAATATTGATAAAGCCCGTTCTTATCAAGCTTATTTGGATGGGATAGAAGCGCATATGCGAAAAGTTGGAGTGCCTGAATCAGAGATCCAGGCTTACATTAACAGCCCTGAAGTAAGTATGGGAGAAGCTACTTTTACAATTGACGACATATTCGAAGAAAAATGGAAAGCTATGTTCCTGCATCCTGAAGCCTGGGTTGATGCCAGGAGGTTTGATTACCAATATGAAGGCTTTGAGTTACCGGATAATCTTAATCCAAATCTAAATGGCCAACTCATAAGACGTCTTGCTTATCCGGATTCCGAAAGAAGTAGAAATGGAAGTAATGTGCCAAATGTTACCTTGCTTGACAGAATATTCTGGAATGAATAAAGAGTTTTTAAACCAAAGAAAATCTCCCGATATTGTCGGGAGATTTTTTTTATATGCGCCCACTGGTAACTTGTTTTATTCTTCTCATCAAAAAATTATAACTTTAGACCGCTTCCGGGAAAAATTAAAATTCAACAAATGAAAACTATTAAACTTACCCTTCTCTGTGTAATGTGCGGTTTTACCTCATTCTCACAAACGCCGGAGTTATATAAAGAGATTTATAATACTTATACTAGCTATAAAGAAGATGGGTTTGATCAAAGACGGATTAAACACTCACTGGTGAAGGAGCGGTTGGGAGAACTTGCTTCCAAAGAGCTATTCCGGCTGCAGCAGGTTGGGACTTCTATAGAAGGCAGGGAACTCTTTTTGTTAAGCGTGGGTACGGGAGATACGCAGGTTTTTTTATGGTCCCAGATGCATGGCGATGAGTCAACCGCTACGAGAGCTCTTTTTGATATCTTTAATTTTCTGAAAAGCGAAGATTTTCAGCAGGAAAAAGAAAAACTATTCTCCAACCTTACCATTCATTTTCTACCTATGCTTAATCCAGATGGAGCAGAGAAGTTTCAGCGTAGAAATGCACTGGGTATAGATGTAAACCGGGATGCGTTGCGACTGCAATCCCCGGAAGGAAAAACTTTGAAGCGAATAAGAGATAGCCTGGAAGCCGATTATGGTTTTAATCTTCATGACCAAAGCAAATATTACAATACCGGGCGTACAGGTAACCCTGCTACAATCTCGTTTTTAGCTCCTGCTTATGACTTTGAAAAATCTGTAAATGAGGTGAGAGGTAATGCGATGAAATTGATCGTTGAAATGAATAAATTACTTCAGGAACATATCCCCGGCCAGGTGGGACGTTATAATGATGATTTTGAGCCACGTGCCTTTGGAGATAATATTCAGAAATGGGGAACAAGCACCATCTTGATTGAATCTGGAGGATACCTGGATGATCCGGAAAAAGAGGAAATTAGAAAATTAAATTACACCATGATCCTGGCATCCCTCTTTGCTTTATCTGAAGGTGATTTTCTGGAAAATGAAATTTCACTTTACGAGGAGATACCTGAGAATGACAGGATGCTTTTTGATCTTAAAATTGAAGGAGTCACTTATGAACTGCTTGGGAATGAATATATTCTGGATATTGGAATAAATAGGCAGGAAGTTGATGACGAGGAGAATCTAAGCTTTTTTTACAGAAGCAGTGAAACAGACAGGGGTGACCTGTCAACCAGCTATGGCTACGAGGAGTTTAATGCTGAAGGTTATAGGGTAAAAATACCCCTAATTTACCCACAGGAAGTAACTATGGTTGAGGTTGAACGTTTAGATTTTAATTCTTTGCTGAAAGATGGGTATGCTTTTGTGCGGGTTATCGATCTTCCTGAAGATAAAAATTTCACTGAATATCCTCTTCATCTCATTTCATCCGATTTTGAACCAAGGAAAGAACCGGGGGCTACATTTTTTTTAGAGAAAAACGGAAAAATTGAATTTGCGGTTATCAACGGCTTTCTTCTGGATCTTTCAAAAGAGGAGACGGATATCGAAAATGCCTTAATTTTAAAATAGTTGGCCGCCTTGTAATCTTCTTTCTTATAAGCGTCTAAAAAGATGAGAATCCGTATCTTTGCACGCTATGATAAAAGAAGAGACACAGGCACTGGTAGACAGGGGAATAATGCTTCCTTTAATGGAGGCTTTCTATACAATTCAGGGAGAAGGTTTTCATAAAGGAACAGCTGCTTATTTTATAAGAATAGGGGGTTGTGATGTTGGCTGCCACTGGTGTGATGTTAAGGAGAGCTGGAATGCAGATCTTCATCCTCCCACTGCTGTAGATTCCATGGTGGAGGAGGCAGCGCGGTACAGTAAAACTGTTGTGGTAACGGGCGGGGAGCCTCTAACCTGGGATATGGGGCCGCTTACTTCCAGTTTAAAGGAAAAAGGGTGTGCTGTTCATATCGAAACATCCGGGGCATATAAATTATCAGGACACTGGGATTGGATATGTCTTTCTCCCAAGAAAATCAAGCTTCCTACAGAGGAGATCTATGCTGTTGCAAATGAGCTCAAGGTCATTGTTTTTAATTCTCACGATCTTAAGTTTGCGGAGGAGCAGGCTGCAAAAGTGAATGACGATTGTATACTTTACCTTCAGCCGGAATGGAGCAAGAGAGATAAAATGATCCCTTTAATTGTAGACTATGTGATGCAAAATCCAAAGTGGAAGGTTTCCCTGCAAACCCATAAATATTTAAATATTCCCTAGGAACGAAATATAGAAAATTAAAAAACGGTATAAAGAGATAAACTCCTTATACCGTTTTTTAATTTTGCTATTTTCCAGTTATTATTTTGTTGCCCTAAAAGGAACAGAAACAAATTTATCATCCCAACCCATAAGGAGATTAGCTCCATTTTCATTAGGTTCAAAAGCCATGGAGAACGTTTCGATCGTCGTAGGTGAATTTCTTACGGGTACCTTAATTCTAACTTTGTCTTCCTTATCTGTATACTCATAAGCACCCCAGGTATGAACCCTGTTGTTAAGTATAATTGTCCATTCTTTTTCTCCCGGAATGGTGTAAACAGTATAGGTTCCTGCCTCGACAACAGCATCTGCTACTTTCATATCCTGAAAAAGGGTTAATTCTGTAGCTTCATTAGCACCTGTACGCCATACTTCCCCGTATGGAACCAAATTTCCAAAAACCTGACGGTTTCTCTTTTGGGGCCTGCTGTATATCACCCTCGCTACAGCTACATCATCTGCGCTTCGGTAAATGACCATGTCCATAGGGCTGGCATCTATTTTGGGAAAATTAGGGCCTTCGGGTGGGGTTGCTATGGTATCCTGAGCTGCCAAAGGATTGGTGTTCATTGTAAAAATTGCAATAGTTGCTAAAAGGATTAGTCTTTTCATAAAGTTTTGTTTTAGTTTTTTTATCAAACCGCTATAAATGTAGGATTTATAGGAGAGTCTTTATGTTAAGGAATGCTTATAATTTGAATTGTTAAGGTATACTTTCATATTTATAGTTTTTTCCTGTTGAACCTAAAGAATGCTTGAAAAAAAAAATTGATTAAATAATTGTTCTTTTCATTTGTAAGCAAATAATAATTAATGCTTGTTGTTAGTAAACTTAACATACATATTTGCTTCTTAATTATAAAGCAAAAGATATGTGTGGAATACTAGCGATTATTGGATCCAAAGCTTCAGAAAGCAAAATCTGTGCCCTTTCCAAACGAATGAGTCATAGGGGGCCGGATGAAAGTGATATACATGTAACTAAAACCGGTGCTATACTTAGCCATGAAAGATTGGCTATTATGGATGTTCACACCGGGAAGCAACCTATACAGGGGAGTTCTAACGCCTGGATGGTTCATAACGGAGAGATATACAACTACCGCGATCTTAAAAAGAATGAACTGAAAGATCATAGTTTTCGCACCACCGGAGATTCTGAAGTGATCGTGCATATGTACGAAAAGTATGGAAATGAGTTTGTGCAAAAACTTGATGGCGATTTCGCTTTTGTGGTAGTGGATGGTGAGGATTTTATCGCGGCCAGGGATCCAATTGGAGTTAAACCCTTGTATTACGGTAAGGATGAAGAAGGAGCACTTTGGTTTGCAAGTGAAATGAAGGTGCTGGCAGATCAATGTGTAGAATTCATGGCTTTCCCTCCGGGACATTATTATACTCCCTCAACGGGATTTGTACAATATTACCAACCTGCGTGGTATGAGGAGGAGGACTGTAGGGAAAAGGCAGATCTTGTGAAGCTTAGAGAAGCTCTTATTGGAGCAACAAAAAAACGCCTTATGGCAGATGTGCCGCTTGGGGTTCTTTTGAGCGGCGGTCTGGATTCCTCTCTTACTTCTGCAATTGCTTCAAGATTGCTGAAGGCAGAAGGAAAGGAGCTGCATTCTTTTTCCATTGGACTCGATGCAGATGCGCCGGACCTGAAGGCCGCGAAAAAAGTGGCAGACTTCCTGGGGACAACCCATCACGAGATCCACTTTACCATAGAAGAAGGTATCCAGATCATAAAGAAGCTTATCTGGCACCTGGAAACTTATGATGTGACCTCCATTCGCGCCAGTACTCCCATGTATTTTCTTTCTAAAGCCATTTCAGAAAAAGGGATAAAAGTGGTGCTCTCCGGTGAAGGGGCAGATGAGATCTTTGGCGGATATCTTTATTTTAAAAATGCACCTTCAGCAACAGAATTTCAGAAGGAAACAATAAGAAGGGTTCAAAGGCTTTCTACAGCAGATTGTTTACGTGCAGATAAATCTACTATGGCGCACGGGCTTGAAGCAAGGGTTCCTTTCTTGGATAAAGGTTTTTTGCAAACGGCTATGGAAATAAGTGCTGAGGAAAAAATGCCGGCAACTTATGATGGAGTGGAAAAATACATCCTTAGAAAAGCTTTTGATACCCCGCAGGATCCGTTTCTTCCGGATGAGGTTTTATGGAGACAAAAGGAACAGTTTAGCGACGGGGTAGGTTATAGCTGGATAGATAGTCTCATCGAGTATGCAAAAGCGCAGGTAACCGATGTAGAAATGCAGGCAGCAGCCTTAAAATATCCGGTTAACACCCCGGCTACAAAGGAAGCATATTTTTACAGGGAAATTTTTACAGAATTCTACCCTCAGGAGAGTGCTGCGCGCTCAGTTAAAAGATGGGTTCCAAAGTGGCAGCAGGATCTCGACCCAAGCGGAAGAGCGAGTACGGCACACATTGCAAAAAAGCAATTTTCACCTGCAGCGGCTGAAATGAAAATTGTGGTAGGCTAGAGGTGTTTTTTCACAAAAATTGTTAATAACTTCAGGGTATATAGGTGCGCATCAAGCTAATAGGAGTAAGGGTTTTCGTATATTTGTCTGTTGCAAAATTTAATAAAATTTAACAGAATTATATATGAGCGAAGAAGCGAAGAAACACAATTACTCGGCAGATAGTATCCAGGCGCTTGAGGGGATGGAGCACGTGCGCATGCGCCCTTCAATGTATATTGGAGATACCGGGATAAGAGGTTTGCATCACCTGGTTTACGAAGTGGTTGATAATTCTATAGATGAGGCCATGGGTGGCCATTGTGACACTATAAAAGTCACTATTAATGAGGATGGATCTGTAACTACCGAGGATAACGGTAGGGGGATCCCTATTGATATGCACAAAAAAGAGGGAGTTTCTGCCTTACAGGTGGTAATGACCAAAATTGGTGCAGGAGGAAAATTTGATAAGGATTCTTATAAAGTTTCCGGTGGTCTCCACGGGGTTGGGGTGAGTTGTGTGAATGCACTTTCTACTCATCTTAAAGCAACCGTTTACCGTGACGGGCAAATTTGGGAACAGGAATATGAGCAGGGGAAACCTATGTATCCTGTTAAACAGGTGGGGGAGACTGATCTAAGTGGAACTGTGGTGACATTCACGCCAGATCCTACTATCTTTCAACAAACAACAGAATATAGTTATGATACCCTGGCCAGCAGGATGAGAGAATTGTCTTTCCTTAATAAAGGGATCACAATTTATCTTACAGATAAACGCCAGGCAAATGAGGATGGAACTTTCGCTACAGAGAAATTTCATTCTACTGAAGGTTTAAAGGAATTTATAAAATATCTGGATGGTAATCGTGAGCCTATAATTGGAGATGTAATCTCTATGGAAGGGGAGAAGAATGATATACCGGTAGAAGTTGCAATGGTTTATAATACTTCCTTTAATGAGAATTTGCATTCATACGTAAATAACATTAATACCCACGAAGGTGGTACTCACCTTTCCGGTTTTAGAAGAGGACTTACAACTACCCTTAAGAAGTATGCAGATGCCTCAGGGATGTTGGATAAATTAAAATTTGAGATCGCAGGGGATGATTTCCGTGAGGGATTAACCGCTATTATTTCTGTAAAGGTTGCCGAGCCACAGTTTGAAGGTCAAACCAAAACAAAATTAGGGAACAGGGAAGTAACGGCTGCTGTCTCCCAGGCGGTTTCAGAAATGCTTGAGAACTACCTGGAAGAAAATCCGGGAGATGCAAAGATCATTGTTGAAAAAGTGATCCTTGCTGCCCAGGCCCGACACGCAGCTAAAAAGGCCCGTGAAATGGTGCAGCGTAAAACCGTGATGAGCATTGGAGGCTTACCCGGGAAATTATCTGACTGTTCTGAGCAGGATCCTTCAAAATGTGAGGTGTACCTGGTAGAGGGTGACTCTGCAGGTGGTACTGCCAAGCAGGGGAGAGACCGTAATTTCCAGGCAATATTGCCATTAAGGGGTAAGATCCTTAACGTGGAAAAGGCGATGTCTCACAGAGTTTTTGATAACGAGGAGATCAAGAATATCTATACAGCTCTTGGAGTTACTATTGGAACAGAGGAAGACAGCAAAGCGCTTAATCTTACCAAACTTCGCTATCACAAAGTAGTGATAATGTGTGATGCAGACGTGGATGGTAGCCACATTGAGACGCTTATTCTTACTTTCTTCTATCGTTATATGAAGGAGCTTCTGGAGAATGGACATATATTTATCGCAACACCGCCACTTTACCTGGTAAAGAAGGGGCAGAAAAAACAGTATGCCTGGAGTGAAAAGGAG
>DATHWA010000151.1:0-2918 GCA_035461025.1 Gillisia sp.
GTTTCCACGTCTTCCAGATATTTAAATTTCCAGTTCTTCATCTGTGCCCGGTAGCTTAAGTCCAGATCTTCGGTTAAAGTATCTCCGCTCCAGTTGCCCGCATCTTCGATACAGGCCTTTCTCCAAATGCCTGCTGTACCGTTGAAGTTTATAAAATGCTTCCCAAAATTTCTTCCGGTTTGTTCCATGATAAAATGGAAATCCAACGCAAATGCCTGGATCTTTGTAAGCAGGGAATAATCCCTGTTAATATGCCCCCACCGGGTTTGGACCACTCCAATTGCGGGGTCTTTGAAATAGGGAACTGTCTTTTGCAGCCAATCTCTTTTTGGTACAAAATCTGAATCAAAAATTGCGATGAATTCCCCTTTGGCTTTCAAAAGCCCATCCTTAAGTGCCCCGGCTTTAAAGCCTTGTCGGTTCTCCCTGGTTATGTGCTGTATATCAAGTCCTTTTTGTTGAAGTTCATTAATCAGTCCACGGGTTTTTTCTATTGATTCATCTGTAGAGTCATCCAGCACCTGTATCTCCAGCCTATCCATTGGGTAATCTATTGTGGCAATATTGCGAAGCAGGCGTTCTACCACATACATTTCATTATATAAGGGTAGCTGGATAGTAACATAAGGGATCTCACCGGTTTTGGATAGATCGAAAACAGGGGTAGCCTCTTTTTGTTTTTTTGAACGTATATAATTAAAGAGAAGATTAAGCTGGGATATACTGTAGAACAGAATTAAAACGGAGGCCAGGGTATATAATATAATTATTGCGGTATCCATTATTTAAAACTGTATTTAAAGATCCAGCCCAGGATCTTTACCCCTGCCATTGTAGCACCTTTTAAAGTTCCGGAAACTTTGGAAACTCCAATCCTGTTCCTGTAATTCACCGGTACTTCTGTATAGTCCATTTTATGCCTTAAAGCTTTCAATTGCATTTCTACAGTCCAGCCATAGGTTTTGTCCTGCATATTCATTTCCAAGAGCTTCTCATATTTTATGGCCCGAAAGGGGCCAAGGTCTGTAAACCTTGCACTGAACATATATTTCATTAAAGTCGTGGCAAGCCAGTTTCCAAAGATCTGGGTGGAGGTCATAGAACCTTCTTCCCTAAATTGCTTTACTCTTGCTCCAATGACCAGATCTTTACCTTCATTTATTATTGGAGAAACTATCTTTTCCATTTCCTGCGGGTAATCGCTATAGTCCCCATCCAGAAATACAATGATGTCCGGTTTCGGAGATTTCTTTGCAATATAATCCATACCCTTAAGACAGGCATAACCATATCCTTTACGTTTTTCCTGAAGCACAGTGGCCCCCGCACCCGCCGCTACCTTTTCTGTTCCGTCTGTTGAGTTGTTGCTCACAACTATAATTTCTGAAATAAAATCCGGGATATCTTTAACCACTTTACCTATGGAGCTTTCTTCATTAAAAGCAGGAATGATAACCTTTATTATTGGAGACATGTAATCTTGAGTATGGGTTACAAAGATAAAATTTCCTCTATGTTAAACCCTATGATTTTCTTCTATAGTTTTTTCACGGATAGTATGGGAATTGAATTAGAAACATAAAAAAAGGGCCACAGTTTTTGTGACCCTTTGCTTTATCAAAAATTATTTTTTTACCAGATAAGCACCCTGTCTTCAGGAGCTACATACATATCATCACCTTCCTGTATATCAAAGGCTTCATAGAAGGCTTCAATATTTTGCAATGGCACGTATGCACGGTACATTCCCGGAGAATGCGGATCTGTTTTTATAAGATTTCTTAACGCCTCATCACGCATTTTTGTACGCCAAACCGTTGCCCAGGACATAAAGAAACGTTGTTCCGGATTAAATCCATCTATCTCACCCGGGTTTCCGTGTTCCGCAAGGTGGATCTGTAATCCATCATAAGCAGCATTTACACCTCCAAGGTCACCAATGTTCTCGCCCAGGGTGAATTTTCCGTTAATATAAACGCTATCCAATACTTCTATGGCGTCATACTGCTCTGCCAAAGCACCACCTAAGCCTTCAAATTGTTGAAGGTCTTCCTCTGTCCACCAGTTATTGAGGTTTCCTTCAGAATCAAATCTTGACCCACTATCATCAAAACCGTGAGAGATCTCATGTCCTATTACAGCTCCAATTCCGCCATAGTTAACAGCCGCGTCTGCCTTGTAATCATAGAAAGGTGGCTGTAAAATTGCAGCCGGGAAAACGATCTCATTATAACTTGGGTTGTAATAAGCGTTTACTGTTTGAGGAGGCATGAACCATTCGGTTTTGTCTACAGGCTCTCCCAGTTTGGCCATGGTCTCTTCCATTCTCCATTTTCTGGCATTCATCATATTTTGAAAGAAAGAACCTTCCTCATCATCAGGACCGGCGATCTGTAGATCGCTGTAATCTTTCCATTCATCAGGATACCCAACTTTGATGGTAGTAGTCCCCAATTTTTCAATGGCTTTCACTTTTGTGCTGTCACTCATCCAGCTAAGGTTGTTGATCCTTACTTCAAAAGCCTGAATGATATTGGAGATCATTTCCTGGGCCTTTTCTTTAGCTTCCGGCGGGAAATTTTCCTCTACATATAGTTTTCCCAAAGCTTCACCAAGAGTTCCATTCACAGTTGCAAGGGCACGCTCTTTAAGTGGGCGTTGCTCTTTTGCACCCTGAAGGGTTTTATTGTAGAATTCCCAGTTTGCTCTTTCAATCTCTGTGCTCAATGTTCCTGTGGAATTGTTGAAAATTGTCCAGGTAAGGTAGGTTTTCCAGTCCTCTACGTTATTGGCTTCGAAAGTAGATTGTAACGCCTGCATATATTTTGGCTGGGATACAATTACAGTATCGATATTTGATGCTCCTATTTCCTCAAAGAATTTATTCCAGTCTATAGCAGATACTTCGTTTTGAAGTT
>DATHWA010000152.1:0-4930 GCA_035461025.1 Gillisia sp.
TAGATTTTAGATTGTTCAAAAATTTCTTTGAAGGGACTGTAGAGTATTATAAGGCAAATACGACAGATCTATTATTAGATAGGGCGATCGCCGGCACAACCGGTTTTAACGTGATACGTTTTAATGTAGGAGAATTGCAAAATGAAGGGTTTGAAGCGTCTTTAAACACTAACTTTATTAGAACTACTGATTTTAGATGGACAATGGGACTTATTTTTTCCACAAACAGGAATGAGGTCATCTCCCTTACCGGCGAGACCGACGATAATGGGAATCCTATAGACATTACTGATAGTTCAGGAAGACGACTTTCTATAGGACAATCCATAAACAACATCTGGCTGCCTAAGTATGACGGCATCTATCAGGAAGGAGATGATATAGCAGGCTCAGGCAATCCCCTGGCGCAACCAGGAGATGTAAGAGTAATAGATCAGGACGGGAACGGTCAAATTGATAACAGGGATAATGTGTTTGTGAGTACAGATCCCGATTGGTACGGTTCCATAACAAACACAATTAACTTTAGGAACTTTGAACTTTTCGCAGATGTTTACTTTGTTCAGGGGGCTACTCGGTTGAACACTGTTCTTGCAAATGGTGAACTTTGGAAAGGAGCAATTAACGGAATTAGAACCAAATATTATACTCCGGAATTTCCTTCATCAGATTATCCACGGCCAAAACCTGATACTCACCTGCATCTTTTTCCATTTGCTGTTCGTGACGCTTCTTATGTTCGGCTAAGAACTCTATCTCTTGGCTATACAATTCCAAATGGAGCGCTTTCACGTATGGGGATCCAGAATGTAAAAGTTTATGCCACGGGAACCAATTTGTTAACCTTTACAGATTTTAAATCCTATAGCCCGGAACAGGATCCGTTAAGTAACGGTGGCACCTCATTTCCCGAGACCAGAAATATTACAATAGGAACTAATATTATATTTTAAGTAGCCAATTAAATCCCTGATTAATTATTAAATCTAAAAAGGGTTTAAAAATTGGACCAGATAAAACTAAATAAATAGCAAAAGATGAAAATTATAAATGCTTATTTGTTAACTAAAAGATTCATTGTAATCTTTATTACGATACTTCTTTTTACGTCTTGTGAAAAAGATTTCCTGGATGATAAATTATTATCAGATACTTCTGTAGAATTTCTTTACTCTTCACCAGAAGGGCTGGAATCTGCCGTAGTTGGACTTTATGCACTCAACAGGACCATTTATGAAGACAACAGGCTTAACGGCACCATTCCGTTGATCCTACAGGCTAAGAGTGATCTTTCTGCCGGAATAACCGGGGAAGTTTCCCTATACAGCCGGCTCTTATGGGGTGCAAGCCTTGGGGATTATGGAACTTCAGAAGGTCTCAATGCTTATTGGGTTTATTATTATCAAATCATAGATCGTGCAAATGCAATTATTCGTGGAGCTGAGACTTTAACTGATATTGAAGAGACCAGAAGAAATCAAATTCTCGCTGAAGCAAAAACCATGCGTGCAAATTCCTACTTTATATTGTACCGACTTTTCAATAATATTTTCATCACTACAGAACCTACAACACCTGAAAATGCTTTTGACGTTCCTCAGGATGCATCTTCAGAAGAAGAAATCTTTACACTATTACGGTCAGACCTTGATTTTGCCATTGAACATCTAAGTTACAATCCGGAGCAATTTGGTAGATGGAGCCAGGGTGCTGCAAGGCATGTGCGGGCTATGGTAGCACTTTGGGAAGAGGATTACATTGAAGCGGCCGCACAAGCTGATGCTGTAATTAACAGCGGAGCCCACAGTTTAGTTCCCACTCACCAGGTTTTTGCCGGTGACCTGAATCATTCAGAAACTTTATTTGCGGTGAACTTCGAGTTTCAGACAATAGGTGGTGGTAGCCCCCATATTTTGAACTGGAACATGGTATCATCTTATGCCGATGCTCCTGGACTGGTACATTCTGTTGATAATGGAGGTGCCGGAGCAGGGTTTATCTCCCTGAATCAATATCTGATCGACCTGCTAAATGAAGATCCTGACGACACCCGCAGAGATGGCTCCTATTATATTTTTGAATATAAATATAACGATGAGACCGGTCTTCCTCCCGGAAAGGAAATAGGAGAACCCCTGGACCTTTATGTGAATCACCCTACTAACCAGAATGAGTTTATGTTGTATTACCGCAGGCAGAATCCTGGAGTAATAAAGTTTTTTGATGCAACCGTAGAGCCTACAGACAGGAATCATTTTAAGAACATTATGATCTATCGACTTGCTGAGACTTATCTTATTGGTGCTGAAGCTCACATGATGCTTGGGAATACGCCAAAAGCTTTAGAATATCTAAATGCAGTAAGGACAAGAGCCAATACCGATCGGGTTTCTGAGATAGACTTACAGGCAATTCTCGATGAAGGAGCAAGAGAACTGGCTTTTGAAGGGCAACGTTGGTATACACTAAAACGTACAGGAAAGTTATACGAATTCCTTTTGGATCACATGAACAATGATAACCTCAATGAATCATATCCTGAAGGAAATCCTAAAAACATTTTGAGGGAATACATGAAAAACTGGCCTATACCTCAGCAGCAAATTGATCTTCTGGGACCAAATTATCCACAGAATGAAGGCTATAATTAAGAGTAGACAAAATAAGGTAACTAAAAAGCTAAGAAATGAAACGTAATAATATTAAACAACACATACAGAGTTTTAATTTACCTCTAAGGATACTTTTCGTATTTGTGGCATTCAGCATAATGGTATCCTGTGAGGCCGAAGATGATATTCCTCCTCCATCTGCATACGTTGAGCCGGAACCCGTAGAAGGGTGTGTATATGAAGTTATAGTCCCGGACCTGGCAGCGGGAGTTATCAACTTTGAATGCGGGGCCCCTGCGACAACTTTTTTTGGAGAAGCTGCAGGCTCTTTAACTATAGAACCTGCTGACAATCCTGATAAGGATGGTATAAATACTTCAGATAAAGTTATGAAAGTTACCCAAACTGCAGGAGTAGAAGGCTGGGCAGGTTTTTTCTTTGATCTGGGAGCAAAGGTGGATTTTTCAGAAACATCTACCATTAAGATTAAGGTTTATTCTCCGGCTGCTGGTCAAAACATCAACCTAAAACTGGAAGATAAGGCAGATGGTTCAATTTCAAAGGAAGTCGCTATGACTACAACTGTTGCTCAGGAGTGGGAAGAGATTTCGTTTGCTTTTTCGCCAAGTGACGCTAATAAATTTAACAGGATGGTGCTTTTCTTTAATTTTCTAGGGGAAAAGAATGCTACCACCGTGCATTATTTTGATGATATTGTTCTTTCTACTGGTGGAAGCGCACCAGGTGGAAGCAAAACAAGCTTTCCTATAAATTTCGAAACTCCTGCAAATGGTGGGGCAGCTGCTAACTGGTCAGTTTTTGAAAATGGTGATAACCCTGCAGTGGAAATTGTCGCTAACCCTAAAACAACTGGCAATACTTCTGCAACCGTTGCAAAATTTATTGCAAGAAAAGATGGGCAACCTTATGCAGGTACTATTACTCAACTTACCACACCCTTTACTTTGAATGCATCCAACAGCACAGTTAAAATGATGGTTTATAAGTCAATAATTAGTGATGTGGGAATTAAATTTGAAAATGCCGCAGGTGGATCTACAGGAGAAATCAAGGTTGCAAATACTAAAACCAATGAATGGGAAGAACTTACTTTTGATTTTTCAGGAGTAATAGGAGATCCTAACAATACTAATATTACAGGACTTGTTATATTTCCAGATTTTAAGAGTGACAGAACCCAGGATAATGTTGTTTATTTTGATAACATTACTTTAAGTGGTGATGGAACAAGTGGCGGAACCAATCCAACTACTGCAGCCCCAACACCAACTTTAAATGCAGCAAACGTAATCTCAATGTTTAGTGATGCTTATACAAATGTACCTGTAGATACCTGGAGAACAGAATGGTCACAGGCAAATTTGGAAGATGTATCAATTGCTGGTAATGCCGTAAAAAAATACAGCGACCTTAATTTCGTAGGAATTGAAACTGTGAATAACCAGATTAATGCCACTGAAATGAAGTTTTTCCATGCAGATATATGGACCGCAGATGCAACCGAGATCAGGATAAAACTGGTTGATTTTGGAGCCAACGGGGCTTATGATGGCGGGGATGACGTGGAGCATGAAATTGTTATTGCCAACCCACAACAGAACAGCTGGGTATCTTTAAATATTCCACTCTCTAACTTTACCGGTTTGACTACCAAAGGGCACATAGCGCAATTAATTTTCGCGGCACAGCCCGCAGGTAGTGCTACCATCTTTGTAGACAATGTTTATTTCTACAAGGAGACAGCTTCACAACCTCAGGCTGCTGCTCCAGCTCCAACAGTTGCCGCAGCGAATGTTATATCTTTATTTAGCAATACTTACACAAATGTAACTGTTGATACCTGGAGAACAGAATGGTCTGCAGCAACTTTGGAAGAAGTTTCTATAAACGGAAATGCTGTTAAAAAATACAGCAATCTAAATTTTGTAGGAATTGAAACGGTTACTAATAAGATTAATGCCACAGACATGCTGTATTTCCATACCGATGTTTGGACGGCAGATGCTACTGAAATTAGAATTAAACTTGTGGATTTTGGGGCAAACGGAGCTTATGATGGTGGGGATGATAAGGAACATGAGATTACCATAGCCAATCCAGAAAAAAACACCTGGATTACGCTAAAAATTCCTCTAGCTGACTTTTCGGGATTAACGACTAGAGCCAATATCGCTCAGTTGATTTATTCTGCTCAACCGGCAGGTAGTGCAACTATTTTTATTGATAATGTTTATTTCAGCAAATAAGCTATAAAAACAATGAAAAGGAGGTTCTCCAGGATCTAAACAGGATCTAAG
>DATHWA010000153.1:0-5238 GCA_035461025.1 Gillisia sp.
TGGGTTTAACCACAGAGTGGTACGGAGTTTCGCACAGAGGTTCACGGAGTTGATTGGTGGATGACAGAGGGGAGAGGAGAAGAATTTCAATTAGTAGCCGGTCCAGGTTCTAGACTCTAGATTCTAGACGCCAGACTCCAGACGTTCTTAGATGCCTATCTTGTGTCTTGGCTCTTGGCTCTTGGCTCTTGGTTCTACATACCCCGCCACTCCTGCCCGCACACTCAGGCGTGGGATCCTTCCTTTGTCAGGATGACAAGGCAAGGGATTTCAGTAATCTCGAAGATTGTAAAGTAGTGTTAATTTGGTCCAGGTTCTAGACTCTAGCTTCTAGACTCCTTTTTTCCTTGTCTTGATTCTTGTTTCCTGGTTCTTGTCTCTTAATCAAACAACGACTTAACAAGCGTCCCTATTCCTTTAAACATCAGAAAAACCGCAGCGGCACAGGCGAGCAGACCTAAGATCAAAACCGGAATGTACAGCGGTTGGTGTTGATTATTAAAAGCGCTGTATAGCACAACCGGACCAATTGCAGAGAGTGGCAGTGCCATGGCCAAATACTTGAGGCCTTTTCCTAATAAAGTTTTATTGGTGTGTTTCATGATCAAAAAAAAATCTATTCTACCGTATATCTAAATCTGTCTGTTTCAGAAAGCCTGAAATAACCGAAGGGAAAATTGTCCGGATTGGTGGTGTTCACTATGTTTCCCCGAACCGTGGTTGGCTGAGTTTCAAAAGGACCGCCACCAACTCCCGCCTGAGAACGCAAAATAAACATATATTCGTAGAATCTCCTCGAAATTCCCTGGATTTCGAAATTTACAACATCCCCCGGACTTAGATCTTCATCTGAAAAGAAGGCGAAAGTCTGATTTCCATTGGTGAATTCATCATCATAGATCTGCAGGGAAAGTTCCTCATGCATAAAGCGGAATAAGTAAAAATTACCCGGCTCCGGTGGATCTGTATAATATGCCTTCAGTTCAATATCCTCTCCTCCAAATCCGCCGGTATTATCCTGCTCTACATAATCTATGGAAACTACAGGGATAAAAGTTTCAGAAGCCCGATAAACCTCTTCCTCATAAATTATTTCCAATTCATAGGTTTTACCTGTTTCAGGTATGAAGTTGTCATTTATATAAATTCCGGGATCAATCTCTTCGAAAATGTAGGTCATAGAATCATCATCTGCAATGATAACACTTGCACCGGCTGCAGGTGGTATATTTTCATCGAAATACGCTGTGGTAAGGGAAAGCTTGATATATTGTGGATTAGTTGCGACATCCTTCACCGTTAAAATTGAAGCTTCGATCACTAATCGCGGCTCGCTTTGTTCCAGATCCACTTCCACAACCTCTTCACAACTACTAAGACCCAATACTGCCAATAATATTATTAATTTTTTCATGACCTAAAACTTAAAATTATAAGTAACTGAAGGTATTATTCCAAATAACGACAGGCGCACTGCCTCATTCATTCCGGTATCCTGGTTTTTCCTGAAATTCATAGAAACTGCATTCATCCTGTTATATACATTATAAATGCCAAAGTTCCAGGAAGATTGCCAATTTCGGTTTTCCTTTCTTGCGGGATTGTATGTTGCCGAAATGTCAAGACGATGGTAGTCCGGGAGCCTGTTGCTGTTCCTCGGGGAATACACGGGAATAGTAAGGTTTTCAAACCTGTATTGGGCGGTTGGAAAGGTTACCGGTAGGCCCGTTTGATAGGAGAAATTAGTATTTAGTTGCCATTTCTCATTTATTTCATATCCCACAGTTAAACTTATGTCGTGCGGTTTATCAAAATTAGTGTTATACCAGTCCCCATTATTTATTCCGGTTTCAATAGGTGTTCTTCCCGGTGTTTGCTGTTCAGATCTTGATAAGGTGTAAGCCAGCCAGCCTGTGAATCTTCCCTGGTTTTTCTTCAGTAAAAATTCAAGGCCGTAGGCCCTTGCTTCTCCCGGAAGGATCGCCTGTTCAATAGCATTGTTTGCAATTAAGTTGGCACCATCAATGTAATCCAGCCTGTTTTGAATCATTTTATAGAAAGCTTCGACTTCAAGGGAATATGCCTCCTTTCTGAAATTCTGAAAATACCCTATAGCAACCTGGTCCAAAAGCTGCGGCTCAATATATTTCCCACTTGGTGCCCACACGTCTAATGGGGTAGGGGAGCTGGTATTGGTGATGAGATGCAGATACTGGCTCATCCTGTTATAACTGAGTTTTACTGACTGAAAATCATTAAAACTGTAAGCTACCGCCAGCCTTGGTTCAAGGTTGTAAAAGGAACGTTCAACCTTATTCTTGTCAAGTTGGCGTGTGCCTATGGGATCTGCTTCTTCATAAATTCCAAAGTCCTCATTGAAGACTACGCCTCGGTCATTTTCATATAAATTCAGCTTATCCTGTCCCAGCCTTAAAAAGCTGTTTAAACGTACACCGTATTCCGCAGAAAACCTTTCAGAAAAAGTATGCTCCATTGAGAAATATGCGGAACTCTCAAAAGCGTATTTTTTGGTAAGCTCAAAATAATTGATACCTGAATTTTCTGAACTGGGTTCTATCTCCCCGGGATTAAACTCATAGTAGGTACTTTGAATTCCGTAGTCCATGCTCATGCTCTCATTGAGATAATGGCTGAAATCATATTTTACATTTAGATTTTTTATTCCGCTGTTCCAGTTGAAACCTACAAAATCCAGCGTGAGACCATAATAGTAATCACTGTAAATCACAGAAAGGTTGGTGAAAATATTATTAGTAAGAACGTGATTCCACCTTAAATTAAAAACTGCATTCCCGTAAGTGTTCTTAAAACTTTCGCTGATATTAAAGACATCCCGGCCAAAATAACCGGAAAATAGAATGGTGTTTTTGTCATTAAGCCTATAACTTAATTTGGTATTGAGATCATAGAAGTAAGCGGAGTTTGGATTGTCTGTAAGCTTAAGGAACAAGTGGGCATAGGAACTACGACCGCCTATAAGAAATGATCCTTTATCCTTTTCCAGGGGGCCTTGCAATAAAAGTCTGCTGGAAATTAATCCTATCCCCCCGTTGCCCTCAAATTTACGGCTGTTACCATCTTTTTGATAGATCTCCAGGACAGAGGAAACCCTTCCTCCATACTTGGCCGGAATTCCACCCTTGTAAAGCTTCAAATTTTTGATAGCATCAGGATTAAAAACTGAAAATAACCCAAAGAGATGTGACCCGTTGTAAATTGTAGCCTCATCCAGAAGAATAAGGTTCTGGTCTGCAGCCCCACCTCTTACATTAAACCCGGAAGATCCCTCACCAGCATTGGAAACTCCCGGAAGTAAAAGAAGGGATTTAATAACATCTACTTCCCCGAAGACTACCGGTAACTTCTGGATTGTAGAAATATCAAGTTTATTTACGCTCATTTCAGGTTTCTTGATATTCAGTCTCTCTACGTTATCTGTGATGATGACTTCCTCCAGTGCCTGGGAAGTTTCCGTTATACTGACGTTTTCGGTTTGATTACCTGTAATAGTGATTTGTTTCTCAATTTCCTGAAAACCTACATAGGTATAGATCACCCTATGGGTGCCTACGGGCAGCCGCAGGGAGTAGAAACCGTATTCATTGGTGGTTGTACCTGTATTAAGATCCGGCACCAGCACATTTGCACCGTATAAAGTTTCATTGCTCGCATTATCTTTCACAACTCCATTAAGAGTAAATCTTTCCTGTGCCTGAATGAATGAGGTGATGAGGAAAAGAAGAAAAACGGTAAAGGTTTTATTCAATTGAAAATTTTTGGCAAAGATAATGTTTGATGAAATTATTCCGGAAAATACTGCTTCCACAATCGTTATTTTTAATTTAAAAAAAAGGCCGGAATAATTCCAGCCTTTTTAAAATTATAGGTGTTCCGGTCTAATAACCAAGGATCTCATTAAGAGTTTTACTTGGACGCATAGCTTTGCTAGTTAGCTCTTCTGATGGGTAGTAATATCCTTCGATATCTACGGGTTTTCCCTGTGCATCAATAAGGTCCTGCAGTATTTGTTTTTCATTCTCCTGAAGCTTTTTCGCTATAGGAGAAAAATGATTCTTAAGTTCCTTGTCTTTATTCTGAGCTGCTAAAGCTTGTGCCCAATACAGAGCCAGATAAAAATGACTTCCCCTGTTATCCATTTCATTTACCTTCCTGGATGGAGATTTATCATTCTTTAAAAACTCTTCTGTAGCCTGGTCAAGGGTTTCAGATAATATAAGAGCTTTGGAATTATCATACTTTTCGCCCAAATGTTCAAGGGAAACTGCAAGCGCTAAAAATTCACCCAGGGAATCCCAGCGTAAATGTCCTTCTTTAAGAAATTGCTGAATATGCTTTGGGGCAGATCCTCCGGCGCCGGTTTCAAATAAACCTCCACCGCTCATTAAGGGGACTATAGAAAGCATCTTGGCACTGGTTCCCAACTCAAGAATAGGAAAAAGATCGGTTAAATAATCCCGTAGCACATTCCCTGTAACAGAAATAGTATCTTTTCCTTCCTTCACCCTTTGAAGTGTGAATTCTGTAGCTTCAACAGTATTCAAAATTTGAAGGTCTATATTGGAAGTATCAAGATCTTTAAGGTATTTCTCAACTTTCTTAATGATCTCTGCATCGTGGCTTCGGTTTTTATCCAACCAGAACACTGCCGGCATTCCGGAAGCCTTGGCTCTTGTAACCGCGAGTTTTACCCAGTCCTGTACCGGGGCATCTTTTGTCTGGCACATTCTCCATATATCTCCCTGTTCTACTTTATGTTCAAAAATAGTTTTACCTTCATTATCAATTACCTTCATAGTACCGGCAGCCGGGATTTCGAATGTTTTATCGTGAGAACCATATTCTTCTGCTTTCTGGGCCATTAAGCCTACGTTTGGAACCGTTCCCATTGTAGTAGGGTCAAAAGCACCATTCTTTCTGCAAAAATCTATGGTGGCCTGGTAAAGACCGGCATAACTGCTATCGGGAATAACCGCTTTTGTGTCCTGCTGTTCTCCGGCTTTATTCCACATTTGTCCGGAGGTGCGAATCATTGCAGGCATAGAGGAATCAATGATCACATCACTGGGAACATGAAGATTGGTAATTCCTTTATCTGAATCAACCATCGCAAGGTCCGGTCCGTTCTCATAACCTTTTTTAAGATCCTGCTCCACTTTAGTTCGTAAGTCTGCGTCAAGACTGTCAAGGGAATTAATT
>DATHWA010000154.1:0-9051 GCA_035461025.1 Gillisia sp.
CCAAAAGTATTTTAGGAGGTATAAAAGCCGGAAAATTGCTGGAAGAGATCACCCAAATTGTAATAGATCAACAATCTGAAAGCCTGGAAGTTCTGGATAAAATCCAGAAACAGCTGGAGGATCATGATATTTATATTATCAATGAAAAGCAGGTAACAGCTTCCCAGGAAGCCTTTATAAAAAATTACTTTTTATCCAGGGTTAGTCCGGCTTTGGTCACTATTATACTTAATGACCTGGTAGAAGCTCCCAGTCTTAAAGATAGTGCAGCATATCTGGCTGTGAAAATGGTAATGAAGGAAGAGGTGCCGCAGCACGGTATCTCAAAACTCCTTAACAGGCATCCGCGGGAAAAAAAGTATGTGCTAATAGAAATTCCCAGGAGTATTGATCGTTTTGTAGTCCTGCCACAGGAAGATGGCAAGCAGTATATAATTTTACTCGACGATCTTATACGCTTTAATTTAAAGACCATTTTCAACATTTTTGAATATGAGAGTGTAAGTGCTCATATGATCAAGATAACAAGGGATGCAGAACTGGATATTGATAGTGATCTAAGTAAAAGTTTTATTGAGAAGATCTCCCTGAGTGTTCAGGACCGTATTAAAGGGGATCCTGTAAGGTTTGTATACGATATGAATATTGATGAAGATACCCTTAGTTTCCTTATGGGAAAAATGGGTATAGATTCAACCGACAGTATTATCCCCGGTGGCCGATATCACAACCGCAGAGATTATATGAATTTTCCAAGTTTGGGTAATAATGATTTGCTGTATAAAGCAATAGAACCTCTTCCTATTCCGGGACTTATTCTACAGGGAAGCTTGCTTGGAATGATTGCTAAAAAAGATTATTTGCTTTACGCCCCTTATCAGGCGTTTCAATATGTCGTCAAATTCCTGAGGGAGGCTGCCCTGGACCCTAAAGTCAAGTCTATCAAGATTACTATTTACAGGCTTGCCAAAATCTCCCACATTGCCAGTTCTCTTATAAATGCTGTAAAGAATGGTAAAAAAGTTACAGTTCAAATCGAACTCCGTGCCAGGTTTGACGAAGTTGCCAACATAAGGTATGCAGAGCAAATGCAGCAGGAAGGGGTTAATCTCATTTTTGGGGTAACAGGCCTTAAAGTTCATTGTAAAACTTGTGTGATAGAAAGAGAAGAGAAAGGTAAACTTCATAAGTATGGATTTCTAAGTACTGGTAACTTCAATGAATCCACGTCGCGTATATATACAGATTATACTCTTTTCACCGGAAATCAGGAATTACTGAAGGAATTCAATAAGGTCTTTGATTTCTTTGAGATCAATTACAAGGTTAGCAGGTATAAGCACCTTCTGGTTTCCCCGCATTATACACGGGCTGCCCTTCTAAAACTTATTGGAACAGAAATTGAGAATGCTCAAAAAGGAAGACCGGCAGGAATAAAACTGAAGCTTAATAGTTTAAGTGATTTCACTCTTATTGATAAGCTTTATGAAGCCGGTAATGCCGGAGTAAAGATCAAGCTTATAGTAAGAGGGATATGTTCATTAATACCAGGGGTTCCCGGGCTTAGTGAGAATATTGAAGCGATAAGTATTGTAGATAAATTCCTGGAGCATCCAAGGGTTTATATTTTTGAAAATGAAGGAGACCCAAAAATTTATATTTCCTCTGCAGACTGGATGACGAGAAATATGGATTACCGGGTAGAAGTGTCTTGTCCAATTTATGATGATGACATTAAAAATGAAATCCTGGAAACATTTGAAATAAGCTGGAGTGATAATGTAAAGGCAAGGGTACATTCACTAGACCAGGATAACGCCTATCGCAGAAATGATAATCCTCCTGTGCGATCACAATTCGCCTTGTATGATTATTACAAAGAAAAACTTGAAAATTTTAACGGGTGATTGAACAAAGGAAATTAGCAGCTATTGATATTGGTTCCAATGCCGTGAGGTTATTGATCATGACAGTTACAGAGCAAGCAGGGAAAGAACCTATTTTTAAAAAGACTTCCCTTGTAAGGGTGCCTATACGGCTGGGTGCCGATGTATTTATTTCCAAACTTATTTCTGAAGAAAATACAACCAGGATGGTAGATACCATGCAGGCATTTAAGCTTCTTATGAAATCACATAAAATTGAGAGGTATAAGGCCTGTGCGACTTCAGCAATGAGGGAGGCAGACAATGGCAGGGAAGTAGCTTCTCTTATTGAAGAAAAAACCGGGCTGGAGATCCAGATAATTGATGGAAAACACGAAGCTGCAATAATTGCAGCAACAGACTTACATGCTCTTATACAGCAGGACAACACCTACCTTTATGTAGACGTGGGAGGTGGTAGTACAGAATTCACACTTTACAGCAGTGGTGAGACCATAGCTTCAAAATCTTTTAAACTGGGAACTGTGCGATTGCTTAAAAATATTGTAGACGATGACCTTTGGGAAGAAGTGGAAGACTGGATAAAAAAAGTAACCGCCAATTATTCCAAAGTAGATCTCATTGGTTCCGGCGGTAACATCAATAATATCTTTAAAAGCAGTGGTAAGTCTGTAGGGAAACCATTAAGTTATCTTTATATGAGTTCCTATTATCAATTACTGAATTCTTTCACTTACGAAGAAAGGATCACAGAGCTTAATTTAAATGCAGACAGGGCAGATGTTATTATTCCGGCGACAAAGATTTATCTCTCTGCGATGAAATGGACAAAAGCCAGAAGGATCTATGTGCCTAAGATTGGTCTTGCAGATGGGATCATAAAATCGCTTTACCACGAGACCAGTGCTGTAAGTAATTAACCGTGGATACTTTCTTTTTTTCCCAGGTCTTTCATTACTTCAGCTTCAAAATCGAGTAATTCCTGCCATTTTTTATCGACTATAACGCGATCTCCATATTGCCTTGCAAAATTCAGGAATAGGGTATAATGATTGGCCTCACTAATCATGAGCTGCCTGTAGAATTCCCGTAGATCTTCATCTTCCAGTTGTTCAGAAAGTAATCTGAATCTTTCGCAGCTCCTTGCTTCAATAAGAGCGGCAATAAGTAGCCGATGAATTAATTGGGTAAGCCTGCTTCCTCCTTTGGGAAAAAATTCCCTTAGCTGTAACACATATTCATCCTTACGATCCCAGCCTAATTTAATCCCTTTGGCGAGGATTCTGTCATGTACCATTTTAAAATGAGCCATTTCCTCCCGTACCAGAGCGGTCATCGCTGTAACCAATTCACTATACTCGGGATAGGTGACAATTAAAGAAACCGCCGTAGATGCAGCTTTTTGTTCGCACCAGGCATGGTCTATTAGAATCTCTTCAATATTCTTTTCAGCTATTTTCGCCCATCGCGGGTCTGTGGGTAATTTTAATCCTAACATAGTTATAGATCCAGATCAAAGGTTGTTCGCAATTTCTCGATTAAAGGATTTTTCTCCTTTAATTTATTGAATTTTTCAATATTGGTAAAGGCATATTGCTTGGCCTTTGTTTCATTCACATCTATCTCAAGCGTAATAAACGTGTTTTGCAATTTCTTTTTTAAGTAACCCATTAGAGGATTCATACCTCTCTCAAGATCCTTCTTCATAGTATCTGCAGGGAGTTCAATAGTTATTGTAGTTCCATTTAACTTAGGCATGTCTGTCTCCATAATAGAGGCCAGTATCTTTTCACCTTTGTTCTTAAGCCTGTGAATGTAATCATCCCAGGCCGCGTGAAGTTGGGTCTCGTTGAATTTTTCATTTTTTTCCTCAACCGTTTTAGGAGTATATCCCTGCTGCTTTGCAAGTAGTTCCTTTTTCTTTTTTATGCTCGACAGGGAAAGCCCGGAGACTTTTTCTTTTGGGCTTGCAACAGGAGGTTCGGGATCAGGTTGGGTATTCACAGAAGCTTCCGCAACCGGTTCATCATTGCGGCAGGTGGACTTTTCAGGGTCCGGTAGTCCCTCTACAGGGGAACGTTTTTCTTTTTGATTACTTCCATCATTTTCAGAAGTTGGTAACTGGGCAGCAGGAGTTGGGGCAGAATTACCCTTTGCATACTCATCGTCCCTTATCACACTTTTTTCTTCAGAAGAAAGCTTTACAGCTGCAGTGGGGGAGAGGTTTTTAAAATTTTGCGCCGGAATTATGTAGGGCTCAGACTTTTTTTTTTCTCCATCAAAAGTGATAGAGGCAAGCTGCATAAGGCATAGTTCTACCAAAAGACGTTGATTGCGGCTACTCTTATATTTGAGATCGCAGTCATTGGCCAGTTCAATTCCCTGCATTAAAAAAGCTTCACCGGTTTTTTGTGCCTGCTCGTAATAACTGGTTTTGGTATTATCACCTACTTCAAGCAGACTTATTGTCTTTGGATTTCTGCAAACCAAAAGATCCCGGAAATGAGAGGCAAGGCCTGCAATGAAATGATGACCATCAAATCCGCGTGCAAGAATTTCATTGAATTCTACCAACAGCTGCGGGATATTATTCTCAAGAATAAGAACTGTAACATTGAGGTAGGTTTCATAATCCAGAACATTCAGATTCTCTGTAACAGCCTGCCTGGTTAAGCTGGCACCACTAAAACTAACCACCCTGTCATAAATAGATAACGCATCCCTCATTGCCCCGTCTGCCTTCTGTGCGATAATGTGCAGGGCATCCTCTTCGGCCTTCACACCTTCCTGTTCAGCAATATATGCCAGGTAGTTGCGTGCATCTGTTACTGTGATCCTTTTAAAGTCGAAGATCTGGCAACGGGAAAGTATAGTAGGGATAATCTTATGTTTCTCTGTAGTAGCCAGTATAAAAATGGCGTGTTTGGGCGGCTCTTCCAAAGTTTTGAGGAAAGCATTGAAAGCAGAGGCAGAGAGCATGTGCACCTCATCAATAATATACACCTTATATTTTCCCACCTGTGGCGGTATTCTCACCTGGTCTATAAGGCTTCGAATGTCATCTACAGAATTGTTGGAAGCAGCATCCAGTTCAAAAATATTAAAGGCAAAATCCTCATCCGGCAGTTGAGTTCCATCGTGGTTGATCATTTTTGCCAGGATACGGGCACAGGTTGTTTTTCCCACCCCTCTTGGACCCGTAAATAATAGGGCCTGTGCAAGATGGTCGTGGTTAATAGCATTTAAAAGTGTGTTGGTTATTGCCTGCTGGCCCACCACATCTTTAAAAGTTTGGGGACGGTACTTTCGTGCCGATACAACAAAGTGCTCCATTTAATAAATTTGAGAAACAAATATAGAAATACCATTCTTAAGAAGTAAATGTATTCCCCGGTTTTTCTTCTGAAGGATGGAATTTTTATCAGATAAATTTGTCAGGAATTTTCTCTTTTCTAGTCTAAGCTATAGTATATTTGCCCCAAAGCAGGCCGCCTTATCGCTACCCCGAATTAAAGCGGGATAGAGGAAAGTCCGGACACCATAGGGCAGCATAGTGGGTAACACCCACCGGTTGTGAGGCCAGGACAAGTGCAACAGAAAGGATGTACAGGTAATGCTGTAGTGAAATCAGGTAAACTCTATGCGGTGCAATGCCATGTATACCGGCATTTAAGGGTAGCCCGCCCGTTGCCGGAGGGTAGGCAGCTAAAGGTCCCTGGCAACAAGGATCTGAGATAAATGATAAGGTATTTTTGAAGAAATTCAGGAAGAACAGAATCCGGATTACAGGCCTGCTTTTTTATTTTTTATGACATCTTTTCTCCACTCGAGTGCTTCTTCCAATTCCAGGAAAATATTAAAAGGCACCTTTGAAAACTTCTGCTCAAAATTTGCCATCTTTAGAGAGGAAACCTTACTGCTTACTATAGCAATGCCGGCAAGATTCTCAACTTTATCCAGATTAAGATAAATTGTAGGATCAACATTATAATTGGTAACCCGCTTGGAGATATACACAAAATCTCTGTCCTCATAGAAATTGGAGCACCTGTTTACTAAATCTTTGATTTCTTCCCCGCTAATTATGGCACCTTCTCTTACACGAGAAACTACATAGTTATCGTAAAAATTGAGAATAGTATAATCCAGTTCTGTAGACTGTATAACCTGCTCCATTAACCTAAGTTAGGGAAAAAAAACTGAAAACCGAATTTCCGTATTTCCTACCCTCCTTAAAATGAGGAAGATTTTCAAGTTTTGTATGTTTTGAATGTTCCACGATAAGTACGCCACCTTCATTTAAAATATCTTTTTCAAGAACAAGTTCCACGATCTTTTGGAATTGCTGTTCGTCAAAGTTATAAGGTGGATCTGCAAAGACTATATCGCTTTTAACAGGAGCTCTTTCCAGATATTTGAAAACATCACTTTTTATTGGAGTTATATCGGCTTCCAATTCATCTGCAGTTTTCTTTATGAATTTAATGCATTCAAAATTTTCATCTACAGATATTATTGGGCCTGCACCTCTTGATGCAAATTCATAGGAAATATTTCCTGAACCAGAGAAAAGATCAAGAACCTTTAAATCCTTAAAATGATATTGATTATTAAGTATATTAAATAGTGCCTCCTTGGCCATATCTGTAGTAGGGCGTACAGGTAATTTTTTTGGAGCTATGATCTTTTTTCCTCTATGTTGTCCGGAAATTATTCTCATTCTAATGATTTTAAAAGTAAAAATGCTTCCCGTTTAATGAATGCCTCGCTGTATTGTCCGGCACTGCTCCCTGTTTTAACTTCAAGAAATCTTATCTTTCTTATGTAAGTATACAACATCTTGTAAAGAGGAGAATCTTCGTGAATATTTCCTAGCAATATTAAATCCAGGTTTTCAGGATCAAGTTTTAATTGTTCTGCAGTGAAAAGCAGGTAGTAAATAAAATCTTCTTTGGTTTCATAAGTAAAGGTATTACAGAATAGAAGTTCTTTATCCTTTACAATCACCAGGTCGTAATAGTCTTTATAAGTATTTAAAAAAGCTTTCGCGCCCGTAGTTTCTTCCGTTTCCAGGATCTCTTCTACCAATAAAGAGCTACTGTGCCTGTATTCAAACTCACCGTATTTTTCAAAAAAGAAATTGGTAATATTTGTATAGGGAATATAAACATTTACCAAGTCATTAATCTCGAGTTCATCGTAAGCCACCACATCTGTCTTTAGAATTTTGGTGCTGAATTTTAAATAATTGGAAGCCTCATCTTCTACAAAATACTCTTTAGGCACAAAAGTGTACAGGTCGTGAGAAAAAAGAAGTACCACCTCATTCACTTCTTCCTGAAGATGCTTTTCTTTTTTATAAAAATCCTCTATATGCTGCAGGATCTTTACAGGATTATATTCTTTATTAAACTCTTCTTTATGGTACCATGTGATCTCTCCGGTAGAGGAATCCCGGGTACAAAAAGAAAGTCCATTCAGGCGAACCTGAATGGACAACTTTAAATTACTTGTATTTTCTTTAATCGATGTTTCCTTTTCCATACGAATCTGGCCAGTTTGCTGCAGTACTCACATCTTCCATTGAACCAACCTTAATATAAGGACCGTTCACCTGGTCTACAGAAACCACTTGTTTTTCCTGAAGTACAAGATCTCTATCCTGGTCGTGCAAAACAACAGCTTTATCTACCTTTACTTCGAATACCGGTATCCTGTTTTCTCTCTTTACTACTGTACCGGCATCCATCTCAAATTCTGCATCTATCCCTTCAACAGGAACTTTCATCATTTGCTTATACCGGTCGTCTTTAAAAAGTGAATCCTTAACTGAAGCATAACCTAATGTGTCAACAAGTACAATATCCATATACTGGTCTACATTATAAGTTTTTCTATACTCCTCATCAAGGACAGTAGTGTCCCTTCTTTGAGTTAGTACAAACTCTGCAGTATCAATAAATCTAATTAACCCATCAAAATCTTTGGCAAATCTCCCTGTAACTTCCTGGTGAGCCAATTGGGCAGCACGAATATCCTGAAGACGTTCAATTACCTTAGCGTATCTTTTTTCTTTAACCTTATTAAACTGGACCGGGTCATAAACAGCGTTAAAAACCAGGTATCCCAGGAAAATAATCACAACCCAGAGAAGTAATTGAATTATAAGTTTCATGCTTTTTTAATTTATGTAAATATTAAGAGTTCATCGCAAATCTACAATTTTTTTTTATTCGTAAAAGTTTCTGCCCTAAAAATCCATTGCTATCTTTGAGAATTCGAAGAAATTGTATGGAAAATATAACTGCTGATAAGTTTTATAAGCTACTATTGAATGAATTAGGTTTCTCAGCAAAAATAAAACAGGACATCGCTTTACAGCAACTTGCGTCATTTGCAGTTAATCCCAAACCAGATTCGCTTTTTTTACTTAAAGGATTTGCCGGAACAGGGAAAACTACCATTATTAGTGCCCTTGTTAAAAATCTCTGGAAGATAAAGCGAGCCGGCATCCTGCTTGCTCCCACCGGGAGAGCAGCAAAAGTAATCTCTCTTTACTCAGGCCAGGAGGCCCAAACAATCCATAAAAAGATATATTTTCCCAAAAAAACGGGTGGGGCAGGAGTGCAATTTGTGCTACAGCCTAATAAACATAAAAATGCAATTTTCATTGTAGATGAAGCTTCTATGATCCCTGATGAGGATCCGGATTCTAAACTTTTTGAAAGCAGTGGTTTGTTGCCAGATCTTATTGATTATGTGAATGCCGGGCAAAATTGTTCGCTTATTTTAATTGGAGATACGGCCCAATTGCCACCGGTTAAACTGGATATGAGCCCTGCACTTGAAGAAAGGAAATTAAGGGATCATTATGATAAGGAGGTCATCCATATTGAACTTGACGAGGTTGTAAGACAAAGTGAAGAAAGTGATATTTTATTAAATGCCACGCGTATAAGGGAAGCGCTGGCATTGGAATTTTATGAGACTTTTAAATTCAAAATAACCGCAAAGGCAGATGTCGTAAGGCTTCTGGATGGGCAGGAGATTTTGGATGCCATTCAGGATTCTTATGATCACCTGGGTCACGAGGACACCTCAATAATCGTTAGATCGAACAAGAGGGCCAATCAATATAATCAGCAAATAAGATCCCGGATCCTTT
>DATHWA010000155.1:0-2737 GCA_035461025.1 Gillisia sp.
ACAGACTTTTTAATTTTTAAGCGCCCAGACTATCCACTTTCCACTTTCCTCTCTCCACTAGAAAATATTGATTTAAAATGAAATTACACTTTCCACGATTCAACCACTTTGTACTCCTAACCCTATTTCTCTTCTCCACCAGCCTCTTCGTTGCCCAGGTAAAAATAAGCTCCTGGAATTTACAGAATTTCGGAAAGACGAAAACGGAGGCGGAAATTGAATTTATGGCCAATATCCTGAAGGATTTTGACATTATCGCGCTGCAGGAAGTGGTAGCGGGGTACGGCGGGGCGCAAGCAGTGGCCAGGCTGGCAGATGAGCTAAACAGGAAAGGTTCAAAATGGGATTATGTGATAAGCGATCCCACCAACAGCAGTCCTTATGCGACTGAGCGTTATGCCTACATTTGGAAGACAGCCCAAATTAAAAGGAGTGGACGGCCCTGGCTCGAGAAAAAGTATGAGAGCGAGATAGACCGCGAGCCATTTTTTATGGATTTTAATTACAATGGAACAATCTTTACCCTTGTAAATTTTCACGCTATCCCCAAGAAAAAACAACCGGAAACCGAAATTAAATATTTCAAATTCCTTCCCGGCCATTATGCCGATAAGAACCTGATCTTCCTTGGAGATTTCAATGTGCCTCAAAGCCATACAGTCTTTAATCCGCTAAAGAAGATGGGATACGAGCCTGTTTTTATCGGACAGAAAACCACGATGAAAATGAAATGCGTGGGCGGGGAGTGCCTGGCATCTGAATACGATAATATCTTTTATAATACCAACAGCAGCACTCTTCTGGACTTTGGCGTAGTGCTTTTTTATGAAAGTTATCCGGATATGAAGTCGGCACGGAGGATTTCAGATCATATTCCGCTTTGGGCAGAATTTGATTTTGTGAAGGATGGAGAGGGAGACCAAACGCTTTCAGCAGAGACACCGTAATAAATCGATCTTTTATCCTAACTATTCCCTGTTCTAATTTTTCCTCCGAGATTTTCTTTTTAAAAATTTAATTAATTGCATGATCAAAGTGGGAATAAAAGCTGCAATCAAAATTAGCCCCCATTCTCTTACGCTAAGTCTTTGAAAAGACAGGACTTCAGCAAGCACAGGGGTGAAGTAGAATATCATTACAACTGAAAAACATAGTCCCAGGGCCATCCAGATAAATTTATTTCTCGTTACCTGGTTATTGAACATGGGTTCGTTTGCTTCCCGCATATTAAAAACGTGAAGGAACTGGCAAAAGGCCAGGGTGAAAAAGGCGATGTTGTTATTTATTTCTTCAGATTCTTCCCAGATGTAATGTGAATATAGATATGCTCCGGTAACACTTACGGCTATGATCAAACCGTATAAGCCAATTTGCATCCAGTTTTTTCTGGTCACAATGGACTCTTTTGGATCCTTGGGTGGCATTTGCATGACCTTTGGGCTTCCCTCTCCAATCCCCAGGGCCAGTGCGGGAAATACGTCTGAAAGAAGATTGAGGAAAAGCAATTGCAGAGGCAGTATTGGCAAAATAAAAAGGCCGAAACTTATGATCGCTATTATAATGATCTCTGCAAGGTGATAGGATAGCTGGTAGATTATGAACCTCCTTATATTCCCAAAGATAATCCGGCCCTGCTCTATGGCCTGGAGGATAGATCCAAAAGCATCATCCATCAATACAATATCTGATACCTCCTGTGCCACCTGGGTTCCTCTTTTTCCCATCGCTATTCCTATGTCGGCTTTTTTCAGGGCGGGAGCGTCGTTCACCCCGTCGCCGGTCATCCCAACGATTTCGCCTTCTTCCTGGTAATGTTCTATCAGTTGCAATTTCTGCCCCGGGTCTACCCTTGAAAAGATGCGGGTGTCCAGAAGCTTTTGATTGTCTTCCTTTTCAAACTCCGCCTGCAGGTGCTTCCCGTGCAGGACAGGTGCTTTTTCCGGTTTTCCTTCAGCAATAAGATTTACCTGTTGTCCCACATTTGTTGCGGTGCCCGGGTGGTCTCCTGTGACCATTACCACTTTTATTCCTGCTGCCTTACAAATCTCTATCGCTCCTGCTATTTCTTTTAACGGCGGATCAATAAACCCAATAAGCCCTACAAACGTGAGTTCATATAAGAAATCTTCGGCTTCATCACCTTCCGGGAGGGTATCTGTATTCTTATAAGCAAATCCCAGGACCCGGAGTCCGCTGTTAGCCAGTTCATTGTCTTTTTTCTTCCAGGTCTCCCTATCCTCTTGAGTTAGTTCCCGAACTTCCTCACCAACCTGGATTTTTTTGGAGCGGGATAGGATGGCTTCTGTAGAACCTTTGCCGGCTACGTAATGACCTTCAGCTTCTTTTGAGATGGTACCCATCACCATTGTTTCAGAATCAAAAGGGTCGTGAAGTTCGCGCTCCAGTTTTTTATGATCCTCATATATATCGCTGTCTAGTTGGTGAGCAAAGCTTAATAGGGCAATTTCGAGGGGGTCCCCGGTGCCTTTGGGGATATCAGTTTTTGCTTTTTTACCGTCTTCTGGAGTGGAGGTACCGGGTATGGTTTCTTTACCACCGCCCCGAGTTGAGACCTGAAACCCTGCGTTTTTATTTAATCTTTCCAGGTCGTTAGCTGCTGTTTCCTCGATAGCAACATTATCAACCTCTTCTATGGAAGCCTCGTTTGCCAGCACTGAGATCTTGAAAATATGGCTGAAGTTGGCATTCTTTTGTGGGTCGTCAAGGCCTTCCGTTT
>DATHWA010000156.1:0-12732 GCA_035461025.1 Gillisia sp.
GGGTTTATGTTAATGTTGGCTGGTAAAAAGATCTGGACTGCTGGTATTAGACCTCTGTTCAGTGGAGAGTGGAAAGTGGAGAGAGGATAGTCTGGACGTGCTAAAAAAAGACCGCTCCCCTGTTAGAATCTAGTATTTGGTCCAAAATTTTTTTGAGCCCCGGAGGGGCGCTATATTTATAGCCATATTTATAACAATGGTTGCGATATTTATTGCACGGTCAGCCCATCGTTTTTAATCCCAATAATAAAGTAGAGCCCCAAATGGGCAAATATTTAAAACAATGATTGCAGCATATCGATACAATGATAGGAATGTAATATTAGATAAAATAAAAAAATCCGGCTACCAATGGTAACCGGATTTTAATATTTATAAAGGAAAAAACCTATCCGTTCATAGAAATGAGGAATTCCTCATTGTTTTTGGTTTGTTTGAATCTTTCATTGATGAATTCCATCGCTTCAACCGGATTCATATCTGCAAGATATTTTCTCATCACCCACATGCGCTGTAAGGTGCTTTCGTCAAGTAACAGGTCGTCACGACGGGTGCTTGAAGAGGTAAGATCTATTGCAGGGAAAATCCTGCGGTTGGCGATCTTTCTATCCAATTGAAGTTCCATGTTTCCGGTACCTTTGAATTCTTCAAAGATTACCTCGTCCATTTTGGAACCTGTATCTGTAAGTGCAGTTGCAATTATAGAAAGTGACCCTCCGTTCTCAATATTTCTTGCAGCTCCAAAGAAACGTTTTGGTTTGTGTAAGGCGTTTGCATCAACACCCCCACTTAATACCTTACCACTGGCAGGTTGTACGGTGTTATAAGCTCTTGCCAAACGCGTAATGGAATCAAGAAGGATCACCACATCGTGACCACATTCCACCATTCTCTTTGCTTTTTCAAGAACTATGTTTGCAACCCTTACGTGCTCATGAGCTTCGCGGTCAAAGGTGGAAGCTACAACTTCCCCTTTTACATTTCGCTGCATATCTGTGACCTCTTCCGGGCGTTCATCTATTAAAAGAATGATCTGGTAAACTTCGGGGTGGTTTGCTGCGATCGCATTAGCGATATCTTTAAGCAACATGGTCTTACCGGTCTTTGGCTGGGAAACAATCATTCCACGTTGTCCTTTTCCAATAGGAGAGAACAGGTCCATTATCCGGGTAGATATGGTGCTTTGCCTTTCAGCAATATTGAATTTTTCTTTTGGAAAAAGTGGAGTAAGATGCTCAAAAGAGATCCTGTCTCTCACTACTTGTGGATCCAGCCCATTGATCTTAACGATCTTAATAAGCGGGAAATATTTTTCGCCTTCTTTCGGCGGGCGAATTTGCCCTAAAACTGTATCACCTGTCTTTAATCCGAATAAACGGATCTGTGACTGGGAAACGTAAATATCATCCGGGGAAGAAAGGTAGTTATAATCTGATGATCTTAGGAAACCATAATTATCCTGCATAATATCCAAAACTCCTTCGCTTTCAATTATGGCATCAAATTCATAATCCGGCTCGCGGTACCTGTTACGGCTGTCCCTGTTACCGTTATCACGGTTGCCACTGTCACGGTTACCTGTATCGCGGTTCCCATTGCTTTTGTTACTGTCCTTGCTGCGGTTATCTTTATTCCCATCTGGCTTATTACCGCGGGAATCTTTATCACCTTTATTTCTGGTATCTCTGGATTCTCTGTTATCTCTGGAATCCTGCTTATTGCTGCGATTATCTTTTGAGGAGTCTCTGGAAGAATCACCTTTTGATCGGTTTTCTTTAGAAGAATCCTTGGAAGAATCGCCCCTGTTGCTTTTGTTATCACTGCGGTTATCGCGGGAAGGACGTGAGTGTTTCGCGCCTGCTTCGTCTTTTTTTGAAGAGGAGGGCCTGGAAGCTTGTTGATTTTGCTTTTCTTCCATATCCGAATTTTTTCCTGCAGAAGGATCTTCGTTCCGGTCCTTGTTTTCTGCTTCTTTATTTTGTGTTTCAGCCTTAGGCTCATTTGCCTGCTGTGATTTTTTTGGATTTTTTCTTTCCGCTCCAACTTTCCCCTTTTTCTCGCGGGGTTTGGATTCTTGAGGGGAATTATCGGTAGAAGTCTCTTCCTTCAATACCTCTTTTACCTTAGAAGGATTTGCTGCCTGGTAATCCAAAATTTGATATACCAAATCCAGTTTCTTTTGAGTGCGGTATTTTGGTACGTTTAAGGATTTAGCTATGTCCTGAAGCTCAGGTAGCTTCTTAGCTTTTAATTCTGAAATTTCAAACATGAATTTTATTAAGAATAAATTTGTGATTGTTTTGTTGTAAACTTCTCGAGGAAGAATCGAAAAAAAATTGGAGTCCTAAGTAACCTATATTGAATTGGTTAGGAAATCTTATTGCAATAATACAACTTTATTTTAAATTTTTGAACCCCTCATATAAAAAGAAACACTTATTTTTGTTGCCCTAATTGCAAACTTAGTATGTTACAACGTATCCAGACTATATATTTATTTATCGCTTTTTTGTTAAGTGGGGTTTTGATATTTTTTGTTTCTTTGTGGAGCAATGACGCCGGGCAACCGGTGTATGTGGAAGACGTTCTTTTGGCCCTGGCCCTTTTTATAGGATCGGCCGTTTTGTCCTTAGTGACAATTTTTTTATTTAAAAACAGAAAGCTCCAGTTTGTTCTGGGGCGAGTCAATATATTATTAAACTTTATTTTGCTAGGAGTTTTCGTGTATTGGTCGCTAACTGTACCTGGAGAGATGGAAATCTCTGAGAAAGGTATTGGGATGTTTGTTCCTGTTCTTTCTATCGTTTTTTTAGTGCTGGCAAACAAAGCCATAAAAAAGGATGAAGATCTCGTAAAATCTGCCGACCGGTTTCGTTAAACCTAATTATCTTAGTGTTATTAGTGCGAAGAAAACCCAGAGTGAAAGCTTTGGGTTTTTTTATTAAAAAAGATTTCACGGATTTTGGCGGATTTCACGGAAGAATAGAATCAAGAGGCAAGAGACAAGAGACAAGACAGTTTTCGAGAAAAATTCTCATTTTTTCGAGTCTAATTGTAATCTAACCACAGAGTTCCACGGAGTTATTCACGGAGTTACAGCAGTTAATTGGCTTTCTTAATTGGTTAATTTAAGATCGATTTTCTTCCGGAAGACCCCTAAATCCCCTAAAGGGGACTTGTGATTCTGCTCAAAAATTGGTTTGAAAGTAAGAAGATTTTAGCCCCCTTTAGGGGGTTGGGGGTTTAAGGAGCGGAGTTTTCTTTTTACTTACCAATTTCTACAACCTTTATCCAACAACGGAGAACATAAAAACTGGAGGGAAAAATGAGACAAGAATCAAGAGACAAGAATCAAGACAAGTTGCGAGGGTAATTATCATTTCTTCGAGACTAATTGAAATTTAACCACAGAGTTTCACGGAGTTTTACACGGAGTTATTGGAGTAAGAACCCAACTGAAGAAAGACATTTTAATCAGGCAAGCTCATTTTTTTTTTCAACCGACAACTGACAACTGACAACTTTTTCAACCTACAACCTACAACAGAAAACGGTAAACAGTAAACAAAATAAGTCTTGCAGCGCAGCGGTCTTGATTCTTGACTCTCGCAGCCGCGGGTCTTTTTAACTCCTAACCCCTAACTCTTAACTCTTAACTCCCAACTCCTAACTCCTAACTATTTCTCCCCCAACTCAATCACTTCCAAATCTAAAATCTCCTTCCCGGAAATCTTAAACCTTAGCATAGTACGTTTCTTGTGAAATCCCTGTTTCCCTGCGGCGCCGGGGTTCATGTGGAGAAGTTTCAGGTTTTTGTCGTTCATTACTTTGAGGATGTGGGAATGCCCGCAGATGAAAAGGTTGGGAGTGTTGGCTCTTATTTCTTCCCTTATTGCAGGGGAGTACCTGTTGGGGTAGCCACCAATGTGGGTGATCCAGACATCTACTTCCTCGCAAAGAAAACGCTGATTTAGCGGAAATTCTTTTCTAATCTCGTGGTCATCGATATTTCCGTAGACCGCCTTTAGCGGCTTCACGGCTTTCAGCTTATCAGAAACATCGGTATCTCCAATGTCTCCTGCGTGCCAGATCTCGTCTGCCTCCCCGGCGTAATGAAGGATGCGGTCGTCTATATATCCGTGGGTGTCGCTAAGCAATAATATTTTTGTCATTATTTTATTTTTGGTGAGCAAAGAAGTCTGTTTCCAGTCACTAGTGAAGACAGATAGCCGGAGGATAAAATATGTTTATCGGTTCATTCTTATTCTCCCGTTTCAACCTGTGACAGGTTGTGAAGTTTGCCGTATCTTTGCAGGTATTCATTTAATCACGTAAAAGTATCAATTTAGATTGAGATATTTTTTGGAGCTGGCTTATAACGGGAAGGCATATCACGGTTGGCAGTATCAGCCTAATGCACCCACGGTGCAGGAAACCCTGGAAAAAGCCCTGTTCACCATCCTAAGGAAGGAGACCCCGGTTGTGGGGGCGGGCAGGACAGATACCGGCGTGCATGCATCGCAATATTTTGTGCATTTTGATGCAGAGGGGATTGCCGATAGTAAGAAGTTTATTTATAAGCTCAACTCAGTACTACCGGAAGATATTGCAGCCTATGATGTCTTTAAAGTGAAGGATGATGCCCACGCCAGGTTTGATGCCCGCAGCAGGAGTTATCAATATAGGTTAAGCCTGCGGAAGGATCCTTTTTTTGTAGAGAGTGCGCATCACTTAAAAAATGAGATCGATGTAGACAGAATGAATAGAGCGGCGGCGATCCTGAAAGATTATAAGGATTTTAAGTGTTTTTCAAGATCAAAAACCGACGTAAAAACCTATAATTGCCTGGTCACTGAGGCGGTGTGGAAACAGGAGGAGGACCTGCTGGTGTTCCATATCACTGCCGACAGGTTTTTGCGGAATATGGTAAGGGCCATTGTGGGTACCTTGCTGGAAGTGGGACTTGGAAAATTGGAGGTGGAGCAAGTGCATGAAATTATAAAGAGTAGGGACAGGCGAAATGCAGGGACCTCAGTTCCCGCAAAGGGATTATTTTTAACCGGAATTGAATATCCGCGATCAATTGTAAAAGAATAAATGGCTACAACAAGTACAGGAAACGCATTTGATTTTAAGCTTTTCAGGCGCCTGCTTGGATATACCAACCCATACAAATGGACCTTCTATTTCGTGGCGGTTGCAGCGATACTTTTGTCGTTTTTTGCCGTCGCAAGGCCATATCTTTTAAGGCTTACCATAGATGATTCCATTGTTCCGAAGGATAATGAGAACCTGGTTTTCTATATCACGCTTATGTTCGTGGCCCTGTTCCTGGAGGTGATCTTTCAGTTCCTTTTCATCTATTTTGCCAACTGGCTGGGGCAGGAAGTCATTCGGGACTTGAGGGTCAATCTTTTTAAACATATGCTTCAGTTCAAGATGAAGTATTACGATCAATCGGCAGTGGGAAGGCTTGTGACCCGGGCGGTGAGCGATATTGAAACCATAGCCAGTATTTTCAGTGAAGGCTTGTTTGTTATAGCCAGTGATCTCCTTAAGATGCTGGTAATCCTTATTTTCATGTTCTATAACAGCTGGGAACTTACTTTGCTGGTACTTACGGTAATGCCTTTTATTCTCTATGCGACGAGGGTCTTTCAGAAAAAAATGAAGATCGCGTTTGAAGATGTAAGGAACCAGGTAGCAAATTTAAACACCTTTGTGCAGGAGAGGATCACGGGGATGAAGATCGTGCAGCTGTTTACAAGGGAAAAAGTGGAGTATGATAACTTCAGAAATATAAATGACAAACACCGCAAAGCCTGGGTGAAAACGGTTTGGTACAACTCCATCTTCTTTCCAATTGCAGAGATGTCCACCTCAATAACTATAGGACTTATTGTTTGGTATGGAGGTTTAAGAGTGGTGGACAATGATGCAATAAGTTTAGGTATCATTATTATGTTCATAGAACTTGCCCAAATGCTTTTCAGGCCATTGCGTCAAATTGCCGATAAGTTCAACACCCTGCAAATGGGAATGGTAGCTGCCAACAGGGTTTTTGGAATACTGGATACTCAAGAAAGTATAGCTGATAACGGAACCACCACCGTAGATCATTTGAAAGGGGAGATTGAGTTTGAAAATGTGCGCTTTGGATATAATGATACAGAAGAAGTTCTTAAAGGGGTATCTTTTAAAGCCAATGCGGGAGAGACCATTGCTATTGTAGGTGCTACCGGTGCCGGAAAGTCAACAGTAATCAATTTGCTGAATAGATTCTATGAAATCAACAGCGGCCGGATCCTTGTAGACGGAATAGATATAAAAGATATTACCCTTAAATCCCTAAGGGCTGAAATCGCTGTGGTGCTGCAGAATGTTTTCTTGTTTGCAGATACTATTATGAACAACATCACCCTGCATAATCCCGGGGTGACTGAAGAAGATGTCGTGAAAGCGGCAAAAGAAATTGGGGTGCACGACTTCATTGCGTCCCTGCCAAATGCATATAACTACAATGTGAAGGAAAGAGGAGTGATGTTATCCTCCGGGCAAAGACAGCTTATTTCTTTCTTAAGAGCTTATGTGAGCAATCCGAGTATCCTGGTGCTGGATGAGGCAACCTCCTCTGTAGATTCATACAGCGAGCAGCTTATTCAGGATGCTACAGATAAAATTACTGAAGGCAGGACGTCCATCGTGATCGCCCACAGGCTGGCAACAATTAAAAAAGCCGACAGAATTCTGGTTATGGATGCAGGGCAAATTGTGGAAATGGGCACTCACCAGGAGTTGCTGAAGGTGCAAAACGGATATTACAAAAATCTTTACGAGGTGCAGTTTATGGCAGAAGAATCTGTTTAGGTTAGATCTTCCTTGAGTTTAGCTATTAATTCATCTGTCCCTTCGAACATCACAAATTCGCCGTCTCTTAAATAGGAGATCTGCCCGGTTTCCTCACTTACTACCAACGCGAGGGCATCTGTTTTTTCAGTGATCCCCACTGCCGCACGATGCCTTAATCCAAACCTTAATGGTATTGTCCTGTCATTAGAAACGGGTAATATTACCCTTGTTGCGGTGATCTTATTGTCTTCCACTATCATTGCCCCATCGTGTAAGGGTCCGCTTTTGTGAAAAATGGATTCGATGATAGGCTGATTGAGTTCAATATTCATATCATCTCCGGAATTTTTCACGAAATCCAGTTTAGTGCTTTTTTCAATAATGATAAGCGCCCCGGTAAAACTGCGTCCCATAGCTTCGCAGGCTTTTACAATTGCATTTATATTTGTGGTAACCTGGGAATCATCCTTTACGAACTTTAATTGCCTTAGGAATTTGCGGCGCTGCGTGAAATTGGTAGAGCCAATCATTAAAAGGAATTTTCTTATTTCCTGCTGGAAAACCACGATGAGGGCAAACATACCCACACCAATAAATTCTCCCAACACACTGCTCAACAGTTCCATTTCCAGAACCTGGGTAAGTTTACCTATAAGGTAAACGATCACGATCCCCACGAAAATATTTACCGCTACTGTTCCTTTCACCAGTTTGTAAAGGTAAAAGAGCAGGATGGCGACAAATACAATGTCTACTATATCAAGAATGCGGAGGTTTAAAAAATCCAAATTTTAAGGCTTTGTGTAAATGTAAAAAATTTAAGTTAGTTTTTGAGATGACTTACCAATTCCACTGCTTCCATGGCTTCCCTTACATCGTGCACTCTTAAAATCCCGGCTCCTTTTTGCAGGGCGATAGTATTTAGTACCGTGGTCCCGTTAAGAGCCTCCTGTGGGGTGCAGTTCAGGGTTTTAAAGATGGTGGATTTTCTTGAAAGACCGGCCAGGATTGGAAGTTCGAGGGTTTGCAGCAACTCCATTTTGTTGAGGAATTCAAAGTTCTGGGCAATGTTCTTGGAAAACCCAAATCCGGGGTCCAGGATAAGATCATTAATTCCGTAGCTTCTTGCTTCGGCTATTTTTTCTGAAAAATAATAGATCACTTCCTGCGTAAGATCTTTGTATTCATTGAACTCCTGCATATTCTGTGGGTTGCCTCTCATATGCATCATAATATAAGGCACCTGGAACTCTGAAACAACCTGCATCATTTTTTCATCGAGACTCCCGGCAGAGATATCGTTGATAAGAGCGGCCCCGGCTTTCAAGCCGCCGGAAGCAACTTCAGCCCGAAAAGTATCTACAGAGAGCAGGGTATCCGGATGATGCTTCAGGATGAGCTCTATTGCCGGGATAACCCTGTGCAACTCCTCTTCAGCATTAATATCTGTAGCGCCGGGCCTGCTGCTGTAACCCCCAATATCTATAAATGTAGCACCCTCCTTTAGCATTCTTTCAACAGTTTGTAATATCTTTTCTTCAGATTGGGTGCGGCTTTCAGAAAAGAAAGAATCGGGGGTGATGTTGAGGATACCCATTACCTTAGGGGTACTAAGATCTATGAGGCGGCCTTTGCAATTTATTGTCATGTACGTTAATTCTGGTGAGGCTAAGATTTTCAGTAAAAAGTTTAACTTTGGCTATCTTAACAATCTGGGCGAAATTTACGCAAATTTGAAATAGTTATATGAAGGATACTTCAAAACAATACGACGCGGTAGTTAAAATGTGCCGCGAATTATTTGGGAACAAAATGAAAGATTACGGAAGTGCCTGGAGGATCCTGCGGCTACCTTCATTAACAGACCAGATCTTTATTAAAGCACAACGCATACGCAGCCTTCAGGAAAACGAGGTTCGCAAGATTGAGGAAGATGAAAAAGCTGAATTTATTGGCATCATCAATTATTCTGTGATGGCACTAATTCAACTGGAACTGGGAATTGCAAGTCAGCCGGACCTTACAGCAGAACGTGCGGTAGAACTATACGACGAGAAAATTGGGGAGACCAAATCCCTTATGGAAAATAAGAACCACGATTATGGAGAGGCCTGGCGGGATATGAGAGTGAGTTCTCTAACAGATCTTATAATCCAAAAGCTCCTGCGGGTAAAACAAATAGAGGATAACAAGGGCAAAACCCTGGTGAGTGAAGGCATTGACGCCAATTACCAGGATATGATAAATTATGCAATTTTCGCCCTTATTTTAATGGAGGAAGCAGCAGCCTAAATAGGAACATTTAATATAAAAGGAGCATAAGGGAAGTAGGATATTGAACCACGGAAGATGATATGCGAATTGCACAAGACAATTAAAAAACAATAAATACATTTATGAAAATACTTGTTGGCTTTTCCAGGATCTTTGTGGGGATATTGTTCATCATCTCCGGCTTTGTTAAACTTAATGATCCGCTGGGATTTTCCTATAAACTACAGGAATATTTTAGTGCGCAGGTGCTTAACCTGGAATTTTTGATTCCGTTCTCGCTGGTCCTGGCCATTATTCTCGTAGTATTTGAGCTGGTGCTGGGAATAATGCTGCTCATTGGTTACCTGCCCAAATTCACTACGTGGAGCCTGCTGGTAATGATCGTATTCTTCACGTTCCTTACGTTTTATTCGGCTTATTTCAATAAGGTGACAGATTGCGGATGTTTTGGAGATGCGATGCCGTTAACCCCATGGCAGTCTTTTACTAAAGATATTGTACTGCTGGCGCTCATCCTAATACTTTTCTTTAATAAAGAACTTATAACCCCTTTTCTGGCAAAGGCTTCTCACCGGTGGATCATTTTCCTGGCATTTATGTTGTGTTTCACCTTCGCCTATTATGTGCTAATGCATTTGCCACTCATAGATTTTCGTCCGTACAAAATTGGGAATAACATCCAGGAACAAATGACGGTGCCGGAAGATGCGCCTAAGGATGAGTATGAGTACGAGTGGAGATTTCGAAGTGGTGGGGAAGAAGTGGTCATTAAAAACAGTGGCACCTTCCCGCAGGTGGATGGGGAATATGTGGGCGTGGAGACCAAACTGGTAAAACAGGGCGCCACCCCGGCTATCAATGACTTTCAGCTGGAGAAGAACGGGGAGGACGTGACTATGGAGATCCTGGAGGAGGAGAAATTATTGATGATCGTTGCATACAATCTAAGGAGTACCGAGTGGGATGGCTATAAGGCCGTAAAATCCCTGAGCGAGGAAGCTGCTGCAAAGGGTTACAGGGTGGTTGGCCTCACCTCTTCCGGCCAGGATGCTCAAAAAAGCCTTAAAGATAAATTCGGGCTGAACTTTGAGTTTTACCAGGCAGATGAAACTTTGCTCAAGACCATTGTGCGCTCTAACCCGGGGATCCTCACTCTTCGCAGAGGTACTATCACTCAGAAAAAACACTGGTTTGATGCTGAAGATATTAAGCTGTAAACCTTTAAGGAGTCTGGACCGCTGCGCTGCTGGAATCTGGAATATAGACTTTTTAATGGTAAAAAAAATCCTTTTAGAAGGGATGGAAAGGTCGTTGTCCTATAATTTCTTCTGAAATATTTATCCTTTTTTCAATCCTTCGGAAAAATTTCAGATTAAACAAAACGTAATCAGGCAGATGGTTTGATTGCGAATGAATATATTTGCAATGGAGATTTTTGCTGAAGGTTTTTCAGAAAAAAGTAAGATCTGCTCCCTAATATAAGACAGGTCCTTCCGCTTAAAATTAACCCTAAAAAATTCAACATTATGAGGAAAAATATAGTTGCAGGAAACTGGAAAATGAATAATGACCTTGCTGAAACTGCGGAGTTGCTTACGCATTTAAAGATGCAGCTGGTAAAAGAGCCAACGGCAGAGGTGTATGTTGCGCCTTCTTTCGTGAGCCTTTACCACGCGTTCCAAACGCTTAAGGACACTCCTGTAAAAGTAGCCGCCCAGAATATGCATTTTGCAAAGAACGGCGCCCATACTGGAGAAGTTTCTGCTCAAATGTTGATGAGTACCGGGGTGAATACCGTGATCCTTGGACACAGTGAAAGAAGGGCACAATTTAATGAGACAGATGAGATCCTGGCCAAAAAAGTTTCTGCAGCCATTGAGGCTGGAATGAAAGTGATCTTTTGTTTTGGAGAAGAGCTCGAGGAGCGCAAAGCCGAAAAACATTTTGACGTGGTTAAAAGTCAGCTGGAAAACGGGATCTTCCACCTTGGAAAAGAGGACTGGAAGAATGTGATCCTTGCCTATGAACCGGTTTGGGCCATTGGAACAGGAGAGACAGCCTCCCCGGAGCAGGCTCAGGAAGTGCACGCCTATGTAAGAAAACTGGTTGCCGATAAATATGACCAGGAAACTGCAGATAATGTTTCAATACTTTATGGTGGTAGCGTAAAACCTGATAATGCAAAAGAGATCTTTGGAAAAGAAGATGTGGATGGTGGATTGATTGGTGGTGCCAGTCTTAAAGCGATAGATTTCCTCGCAATTGTTAATTCATTTGAAGATGCCGACTAACTACCTGGAATATCGTTTTTTAATAGAACCCCTGCAGCCGGCATCAGAGATACTTATTGCAGAGCTGGGATACGCTGGGTTTGAGAGTTTCGTGGAGAACGAGGACGGGGTAACCGCCTATATTCCTGCGGAAGAGGTGGATGAAGAGATCCTTGCCGGGATCCATATATTACATTCAAATGAGTTCAATATCACCTATTCTACAAATGAGATTGAACAGGTAAACTGGAATATTGAATGGGAGAAGAATTTTTCTCCTATCCTCGTAGATGATAAATGTTCAGTTAGAGCCCCTTTTCATGAGCAGCCGGACACTGAATATGATATTGTCATAGAACCAAAAATGTCTTTTGGAACAGGGCATCATGCCACTACGCATATGATGCTGCAATTTATACTTAAAGATAACTGGGAAGGAAAGAAAGTACTGGATATGGGCTGTGGAACAGGAGTCCTGGCAATTCTTGCAGAGATGCGGGGTGCAAAGGAGATCGATGCCATAGACATAGATAACTGGTGTTACCAGAATACCATGGAGAATGTAGAGCGGAATAATTGTGAACTTATTTCGGTTTACGAAGGGGGAGCAGAGCTGCTGGAAGGAAGAAGTTATGATGGTATCATCGCAAACATAAACCGAAATATCCTTTTGGACCAGATCCCTTTGTATTCTCAATGTCTCCCAGCCGGTGGCAAACTTTTCCTAAGCGGATTCTATACAGAAGATATTCCTGCCATTGAAGAGAAATGTAAAGAACATGGACTTAAAATGGGTGACCAATTGGTACGGGAAAACTGGACAGCACTTAGTTTTGTGAAAAATTAATGAATCACGGAGGATTGTAATTTGCCGGGTTTTTTACGGACAGATCGAGTGCCTATAAAGGAACAAAAAAAATAATTTATAAAAATCATAGGGTTAACACTGCACTTAGAATTACGAAAGATGAGTTTTTGTATCTTTGTGAATTGAAGATCAACATAATAAGAATGAAGATGAGCACGAAGGAAGAAGTATTGGAAGAGGTGAAAACCTCGACGAAGAAGCAAAAAAATTACGAGATAGTCCTGTATAATGATGAGGTAAACACCTTTGATCACGTGATAGAAACGCTTATATATGCCTGTGAGCATACCCCGGAGCAGGCAGAGCAGTGTTCTCTCCTGGTGCATTATAAAGGACAATGCACGGTAAAAACAGGGGATTACCCGGATCTTAAACCCAGGTGTTCTAAATTACTTGAGGCAGGGTTAAGCGCAGAGATTGTTGGGTAATTAAAATTGCCTGCAAATAATATAAAAATCCCTCCAGGCATTT
>DATHWA010000157.1:0-10792 GCA_035461025.1 Gillisia sp.
TTTACCCTGGTGGAGCGGTTTCGCCTTAACGGAATAGGGTCACCCAAATTACACATTACCTCATCAAGTATAGATATTCATAACCTGCTGGTCCTTGATAACAATGCAAATGTTTGTAATATTGAAATGAGGCCAAACGGAATTATCGTAATGTTTCGTTCGCTGCTGGAAACTTATGCTCTGGTGATCCCATATTATAAACTGAAAATTTACAAAGGACGTGCTGAAGAATATTCTATTTACCGGGATCAATATTTTATCAAGGTCAAAGCGGGAAGTCCCTCTGTACACAAATACATGATGAAAATCATTGACTATAAGACCGGGATTGCCCCTACACAAATTGAGGATATCTAACGAATTTTGTTTGAAAAAGAGTTAGGATCGCTGCGCTTCCAATATCCAGAACCCGGACCAAATTCTTAGCTGTAAAAAAGCAACTGCCGGAAAAATTGAGAATTCTCAGAACTATGTTGGACCCGAAACCACCCCTGAATTTGATTGAATTGTCCTATGACCACACATTGAATAACTTACGGAAGATTCTACATTATTTTAATAGGACAACATTGATTTGTAACGAACAATAACTTTACAATACCTGGCCAAACATCAGGATATATTAATCATCAAATAATTATATCATAATTTCCTCTTTAGTCTGCCGGTGCACCTTTGCACAAAAACAAATGGAATTATTTATTTATGTTTTTGCGGCACTCTTTTCAGTCATTAATCCGTTGGGAACTGTCCCCATATTTGTAGGACTTACCGGTGATGACTCTCCTGCATCCAAATCCCGCACATCCCTTCTCACCTCTATAAACATCTTCGTGATACTTGTGATCTCTTTTTTTATTGGCAGATATCTTTTACAATTTTTTTCTATAAGCATAGAATCTCTGCGTATAGCGGGTGGCCTAATTATAACCTCCTCGGGGTTTGCGCTGCTTACCGGAAGTTTTTCAAAGCATAAAGGTATGGACAGACAAAGGGTAAAGGATGATGTTTTCCAGAGAGAAGGAATATCTCTCACACCACTTGCAATTCCCATGCTGGCCGGGCCGGGTTCCATTTCCCTGCTTATTGGGCTGTATGAAGAATACCATTTGTATACCGAGCGGCTTATCACGGTGGGCGCAATACTAGCCGTATGCATAGCCACTTTCCTGGTACTAAAAAGCTCCCATTATATTGTCAAAATACTGGGAGCCTCCGGAATAAATGCAATTTCAAGGATCATTGGTTTTATTGTAATAGCTATTGGAATTGAATACATAAGCTCTTCCGTACTAAAGATCCTTGGAATTGCGGTGCTTAATTAACGTTTACTGAAAGCAACACCTCCAATAAGAGCCAGTATACCAAGGCCAATCATAGCATAGGACTGGGTTTTATCTCCCTGAGCCTCCACCTTTAGGGGGCCGGCCTGCATGGCCACCTCCGGCGTTAAAAGTGTATAGATACCATAACCTATGAGCAATATGCCTACTACTAATAAAACGATCTTTAATGTATTTTTCATTTTTATAAATTGATTGGTAATTAAAGTGAAAATACGCAAATATTGGCTAAATTAAACCACCTTACTGCATACAAATGAAAATATTACTTACCGGCGCAAACGGATACATAGGTTTACGTTTATTGCCACAATTACTTGAAATGGGCCATGAGGTGGTTTGTGCTGTAAGGAACAGGAACAGGTTATCTGTTAACAAAGAGCTGCTTAAACGTATAAAAGTGGTTGAACTGGATTTTTTGGAAGACACCACTCCCCCTGCGGAAATACTGGACGTGGATATTGCTTACTACCTAATTCATTCCATGAGTGCTTCCACCAGCGATTTCGACACCAAGGAAGCACTGGCAGCACAAAATTTTAATTTAATAATGCAGGAAACTGCCGTTAAACAAGTAATATACCTTAGCGGAATTGTAAACGAAGATATCCTGTCAAGGCATTTACAATCCCGCAAGCAGGTGGAAGACATTCTGTACAAAGGCAACTATAAGCTCACGGTATTAAGGGCTGCCATAATAGTTGGGTCCGGCAGTTCCTCCTTTGAAATAATAAGGGACCTGTGTGAAAAATTACCTGTAATGATTACTCCCAAATGGGTAAAAACCAAATGCCAGCCACTTGCAATACGTGATGTTCTCAATTTCCTAACCGGGGTTATTGGCAGAGAAGACTGTTATAATAAATCATTTGATGTTGGAGGGCCGGATATTCTTTCATATAAAGAAATGATGTTACAATATGCAGAGGTGCGGGGTCTAAAATTATATATTCTCGATGTCCCTTTTATGTCTCCCAAACTTTCTTCATACTGGCTCTATTTTGTAACCTCTACTTCTTATAAACTTGCAATGAACCTGGTGGACAGCATGAAAGTGGAGGTAATAACCAAGGATACCCGTTTACAGGAGCTCCTTAACATCAAACCCATACCATATAAAGAAGCAATTAAACTCGCATTTTATAAAATAGAGCAGCATCAGGTAGTTTCCAGCTGGAAGGATTCAATGAGTAGCGGGAGGTTCACTACAGACCCTAATAAATATATACAGATTCCCAGCTTTGGCTGCCTTAAGGACGAACAAAAGGTGAAAGTGGAAAATCCTGAAGAGGTTCTGGAAAGAATTTGGGCTATTGGCGGCCTTAACGGCTGGTATTATGGCAATTGGCTTTGGAAAATACGAGGGTTTCTGGATAAGTTTTTTGGAGGGGTAGGCCTTAGGCGCGGGAGAACCCATCCTACAGAGATCTCTGCAGGGGATTCCCTGGATTTCTGGCGGGTACTTCTGGCAGATAAGGAGCAAAAACGTTTACTATTATTTGCCGAAATGAAAGTTCCCGGGGAAGCCTGGCTGGAATTTGAAATAGACGAAGACAACGTTCTTCACCAAACTGCCACTTTTCGACCCAAAGGGATATGGGGCAGGCTGTATTGGTATTCTATGCTCCCTTTTCACTATTTTATCTTCGAAGGGATGCTTAGAAAAATAGCAGAGCCTAAAAAAGATAAAGCATTACAAAGCTAGTTTTATCCAAATTTATTCTTTTGGAAGAAAAACTTCTGCAAGCATACATCTTGTGCTTCCACCTCCACAAGTTTCAATTGTATTTATATCTGCACTTAAAATTTCGCAGTGTCCTTCAATTTTTCTGATTTGGTCTGCCGTTAAGCTTTGATGAGCAGTGGTACTCATTACCAGATATTTCTTCTCATTAGCACCCTTTACCTGCAGCATATTACCTGCAAAGTTATGAACCTGTGCCTCAGTAATTTTGATTATCTCTTTCCCGTCTTCCTTTAGATGTTTTACCACATTTTTGCGCTCCTTGGGATCATCTATACAATCCAGGCAAATAACAGCAAAATTCTCTGCCACACACATCATTACATTGGTGTGATAAATAGGTTTCCTTTTGCCGTCCACATCCTGATATGCTGTAAAGACCACAGGTGTGAATTCCATATCTTCGCAAAATTCTATGAAAAGATCTTCATCTGCCCTGGGGGATAATGAGCAATAAGCTTTCTGGTTTTCACGATCCAGGATCATACTTCCTGTACCTTCAAGATAAATTTCCTCCTCCTCTGCCTCTGTATAATCCAGCACATCTTTTATCTTAAACCCCTGCTTCTCCAGCTGTTCAAAAAATTCCATCCTTCTTTCTCTTCGTCGGTTTTCTGCAAACATGGGGTAAACCACGGCTGTACCATTATCATGAAAAGAAACCCAGTTATTAGGAAAAATAGAATCTGGAGTATCCAGTTCTGCCTTGTCATTAACAACCACAGTGTTCACGCCAACGCTTTGGAGTTTAGACACAAAATTGTCAAATTCTTCCTGGGCTTGTTTATTTATTTCCTCGTTTTTAAGCTGAATATCTTCCTGGAAATAATTGTTGACTGCTGTCTCCTCATTCATTCTGAAACCCACAGGTCTCACCATCATCACTGTATTGGTAATTTGTCTTGACATAGTATCTTATTCTCTAATTAGGGGTAATGTTGAACAACGTAAAAGGCCTTCCTGTTTTGAAATTTCAGCATAAGGCACCTCCTCCACTTTTATTCCCTGTTCCCGCAGCCAATTGTTAAGTCTTGTAAATCCTTTTTCTGAAATCACTACTTCTTCAGAAATTGAAAAAACATTAGAATTCATATGATACATTTCATCGCGGGTGATCTCGAAAACATTTTCTTTTCCGAAGAGGTTGACCAGCCATTCGTACTCTTCTTCATTAAGAAAACCGCCTTTATAAATTATAGCTTTATCTTTTCCAACGGGCTGGAAACAACAGTCCAGATGTAACGCATTATCCCGGGGCTCTGTATTCGATTTTTTTAAGCTGAAGGAAACAACCTTTTTATGGGGAAATAATTCCTGAAGAGCTTCAACAGCCTTCATATTGGTTCTTGCTGTTATAAAATCCTTATAATCGTCTCCTTTATAAGTTCCCACCAGGATATAGTCCTTGTATGGCATAACATCACCGCCCTCTGCATGGGCTTCCTCGGGCAAGGTTATCACTTTGGCAGGATCTATTTGTTCGATCACGTGATTTATCGCATCTATTTCCTCATCCCTGTCCGGCAGGATATTGGCTTTAATGAATTTATCTTCTATTACAAATGCGATGTCCCTGGTAAAGATCTGGTTGTAATCTTCAATAAGCTGGGGACGAAAAACCTTTACATTATATTTTTCCAAAACGGCTGCCACAGCTTCCATTTCTTTGACCATATCCTCTTCTACCGGGTAGGTGCCGGCCTTGATATGTTCTGCAGATTTGGGATCATACGCCTCTTCATAAACAGGGGTGGGACCGTTACTTAGGGCTGTTCCCAAAACCACCGCTTTCAAAGGAGCTGTTTCACTAGTGATATTAAGCTTTAACATGGCAGTAAAAATTTTTGCAAATATAAAAAAAGCTCCATCCTAAAATGAAGCTTTTTGTTTATAATAATTTCAGGCATCTTACCTGTTGTTTACCTCTTTAAATGCTCTGTGAGGCTCCCCAATATAAACCTGTCTGGGTCTTCCAATTGGCTCTCCACCAAGGCGCATTTCTCTCCATTGAGCTATCCAGCCAGGAAGTCTTCCAACAGCAAACATTACTGTGAACATCTCTGTAGGGATTCCTAATGCACGGTAAATGATTCCTGAATAGAAATCTACGTTTGGATACAATTTGCGGTCTACAAAGTATTGATCTTCCAAAGCGGCTTTTTCAAGAGATTTTGCAATTTCCAAAATTGGATCATCTACTCCAAGATCTGCAAGAACTTCATCTGCTGCTTTCTTTATGATCTTTGCGCGCGGATCAAAATTCTTGTAAACTCTGTGTCCAAAGCCCATTAATCTAAATGGATCTTCTTTATCCTTTGCTTTATCAAGGAATTTAGAGGTATCACCACCATCTGCTTTTATCTCTTCCAGCATTTCAATTACAGCCTGGTTGGCACCACCGTGAAGCGGTCCCCACAAAGCAGAAACTCCTGCAGAAATAGACGCAAACAATCCCGCGTGTGAGGAACCTACAATACGTACCGTAGAAGTGGAACAGTTTTGCTCATGGTCTGCGTGCAGGATAAGCAACTTGTCCATAGCGTCCACCACGGTTTGATTAAACTTATATTCAGTGCCCGGCTTCTGGAACATCATTTTTAAAAGACTTTCAACATACCCAAGAGAAGTGTCTCTATTTTCAAGAGGCATTGCATTTTTCTTTCTTAAAGTCCAGGCAGCAAGAGTTGGAAATTTTGCCAGCAATTTCACAATCGCCTTATACATATCCTGCTCTGAAGTTACATTCACAGATTTTGGATTAAAAGCTATAAGGGCACTTGTAAGAGAAGACAGCATCCCCATTGGGTGAGCAGAGGAAGGAAATCCATCAATGACTTTCTTCATATCCTCATTCACAAAACTCTCTGCTACAATATCATTTTTAAAGTTTTGCAATTGATCCTCCTTTGGAAGTTCTCCAAAGATCAATAAGTAAACTACTTCAAGAAAATCGGCCTTTTCAGCAAGATCTTCAATAGAATAACCGCGATATCTTAAAATACCTTTTTCTCCATCAAGGAAGGTTATTGCACTTTCGCAACTTCCGGTATTTTTAAATCCCGGATCCAGGGTAATGGCTCCGGTTTCACTTCTAAGGCTTTTAATATCTATGGCAACTTCATTTTCTGTTCCAATGGTTACCGGGAATTCATATTTTTTCCCTTCTATCTCTAACGTAGCAACTTTTGACATATATTATAAATTTTTCGGATTATATTTTTGGTATGCTAAAATACGAAATTATAAGGAAAAAAGCAGCCAATTTTGATCCGTAATTTCTGATATATGCAGCAGGAGCAGGTAATTTTCTAAATATTCATAAAAAGAAAATCCTCCTGCAGAAACAGGAGGATTTTTGAAAATTAGAGAAGGAATTCTCCCTTAAATTTTAAAGGCTTTACGTTGTGGAAAATAAGCCACACTATCCAATTCTTCTTCAATACGAATCAATTGGTTGTATTTCGCCATACGGTCACTTCTTGAGGCAGATCCGGTTTTAATTTGCCCGGTATTTAAAGCCACGGCAAGATCTGCAATTGTATAATCTTCCGTCTCCCCGGAACGGTGAGACATTACACAGGTATAACCTGCATTCTTAGCCATATTTACAGTAGCGATCGTTTCAGTTAAAGTTCCAATCTGGTTTACCTTAATTAGAATAGAGTTGGCTATTCCTTCTTTTATTCCACGCGATAAACGCTCAACGTTGGTCACAAAGAGATCATCTCCTACAAGCTGCACCTTATCTCCGGCCAGATCTGTTAGCGCCTTCCAGCCCTCCCAGTCATTTTCATCCATTCCGTCTTCTATAGAAATAATAGGATATTTCGAAGCTAGTTCAGCAAGATATTCTGCCTGTTCCTGGCTGCTTCTCTTTTTACCGTTCTCTCCTTCAAATTTGCTATAGTCGTATTGACCGTTCTCATAGAATTCAGCAGCAGCACAATCCAAAGCGATCATCACGTCATCCCCTCCTTTGTAACCTGCCTTTTCTATTGCAAGTAAAATTGTATCCAGAGCATCTTCAGTCCCATCAAGAGTAGGTGCAAATCCACCTTCATCTCCTACTGCGGTACTTAGGCCTCTATCGTGTAACACCTTTTTAAGATGGTGAAAGATCTCTGTTCCCATTTGAAGGGCCTTAGAGAAACTTTCAGCCTTCACCGGCATTACCATAAATTCCTGAAATGCGATGGGGGCATCACTATGTGAGCCTCCATTGATTATATTCATCATAGGCACGGGAAGAGTATTTGCACTCACCCCTCCAATGTACCTGTATAAAGGCATATTTAATTCATTCGCAGCTGCCTTGGCGACTGCCAGGGAGACTCCCAGGATAGCGTTTGCACCCAGTTTAGCCTTATTTGGCGTACCATCCAGGTCTATCATTACCTGGTCAATTAAGTTTTGATCAAATACAGAATAACCCAAAAGCTCTTCTGCTATAGCACCGTTTACATTTTCAACAGCTTTGGAAACTCCTTTACCCATGAATTCCTTACCTCCATCTCTCAATTCTACTGCTTCATGCTCACCTGTCGAAGCCCCGGAAGGAACCGCTGCTCTCCCCAAAACTCCATTTTCAGTTAAAACATCTACTTCTACAGTTGGATTTCCTCGTGAGTCAAAAATTTGACGTGCGTGAATATTGATTATTATACTCATAATTTATTGTTGATTAATTAAAGAACAGCAAGATACGAATACCCCTTTAAATTTACCAGAAATAGGGATAGTTTCCGAAGGCTTTCTGCGATAACGATTGCGAAAAAAGCAAGATTTTTGAGAGAAGAGATCTTATTATTTAATACTTCCAAATTTTACTATCCCTGAAGTGTGGAAAACGGCAAAATGAAAAGAGACCGAAAAAATTTCCGGTCTCTTAATATCTTTGAAAGTATAGTTATGCTTTAACCCTTTTCATTCTATCGATGAACTCATCAAAAAGATAAGTTGCATCATTTGGTCCCGGGCTTGCCTCGGGATGATACTGCACAGAGAATACATTTTTGTTCTTCATTTGTAGCCCACCTATAGTATCATCATTGATACATAGGTGAGTGATCTCCACATCCGGATGTGCTTCTGTTTCTTTTCTGTCTACAGAGAAACCATGATTTTGAGAAGTAATTTCCCCGTTCCCTGTTTTCAAATTAAGTACCGGATGGTTGATCCCCCTATGCCCATGATGCATTTTGTAAGTGGAAATACCATTGGCAAGTGCAATTATTTGGTGTCCCAAACATATCCCAAATAAAGGATGATCTTTTTCAATGATAGTCCTTGCAAGGTCAATTGCGCCTTTAAGAGGTTGAGGATCCCCGGGTCCATTGGCGATAAAATAACCGTCCGGATTAAATTCGCTCATTTCTTCATAGGAAGCATCATAAGGAAACACCTTTACATAAGCATCACGCTTAGCCAGGTTACGTAGAATACCTTTTTTAATCCCTACATCCAGAGCTGCAACTTTATAAGTTGCATTTTCATCTCCATAGAAATAGGCCTCTTTGGTAGAAACTTTAGAAGCCAGCTCCAAACCATTCATATCCGGCACCTCTGCGAGTTCTGCCTTCAAAGCCTCAATTTCATCCACTCTTGTAGAAATGATAGCATTCATAGCACCATTCTCCCTAATGTATGCTACAAGGGCCCTGGTATCAACATCAGATATTGCAAAAAGGTTGCTGTCTTCAAGGAAATCAAACAGGGAACCATCGGCTGATGGTCTGGAGTGGTTATAACTAAAGTTTTTACAAATTAATCCGGAGATCTTGGCCTTATGAGATTCGCTCTCATCGTTATTAACACCGTAATTTCCAATATGGGCATTTGTGGTAACCATAAGTTGCCCATAATAGGAAGGATCTGTAAAGATCTCCTGGTAACCCGTCATACCTGTATTAAAACAGACTTCACCTACTGCGCTACCTTCTTTGTCTCCAACAGATTTCCCATGAAAAATGGTTCCGTCTTCAAGAAGTATGATAGCTTTTTTTCTTAATTGGTATTTCATATTTCCTTTTCTGAATGTTCCGGCTTTTGAACCGATGTTTTAACTACGCTGTATTATTTTTTCTAATTATCATTCCCCATCAATTGTTCCAAACTTTAGGGAATTTGATCCTAAAAAAAAAGGATAAACCTTAACGGCCTATCCTTTTTCCAAATTGTCGAATCAAAAACGTCATTCTATTCGTCTTTTTTCTCTTCTTTATTTTCTGAAGTATTCTCAGTTTTTGTTTCCGCTTTTGGAGCAGCAGTTTCCTCTGAAGCTTTTTTACCTCTACCCGCTCTACGTGTAGTCTTTTTCTTCTCAGGTTTAGTAGTATTATAGATCTCGTTGTAATCTACAAGCTCTATAAGTGCCATATCTGCATTATCACCAAGACGGTTACCCAATTTAATGATCCTTGTGTATCCTCCCGGACGGTCACCCACTTTAGGGGCTACATCACGAAACAATTCAGCAACAGATTCTTTGCTGCGCAGTTTGGTCATTACCAATCTACGGTTATGGGTAGTATCTTCTTTAGACTTTGTTACCAAAGGCTCTACAAATTGTTTCAAAGCTTTCGCTTTTGCCACAGTGGTATTGATTCTTTTATGCTCAATTAGGGAACACGCCATGTTTGCCAACATTGACTTACGATGCGCGGTTTTTCTACCTAAATGATTTATTTTTTTTCCGTGTCTCATTTTTTCAAGATGTTAGATATTAGATTTTAGATTTTAGACTACGCTTCATTATCTCACGTCTCATTTCTAAAATCTCATGTCTAAGTATTAGTCTTTATCTAATTTATATTTTGATAGATCCATACCAAAGTTTAAACCTTTGTTATTTACAAGCTCTTCAAGCTCAGTCAAAGATTTCTTACAGAAGTTACGGAACTTCATCAGGTCATTTTTATTATAGCTTACTAAATCTCCCAGAGTATCAACTTCAGCAGCCTTCAAGCAGTTAAGCGCTCTTACAGAAAGATCCATATCTACCAGCTTTGTTTTAAGCAACTGTCTCATGTGAAGGGATTCCTCATCATAAGTTTCAGTTTGTGCTATCTCATCTGCTTCAAGTGTTATACGCTCATCGCTAAATAACATGAAGTGATGGATCAAAGTCTTAGCAGCTTCAGTCAAAGCTTCTTTTGGGTGAATAGAACCATCGCTTACGATCTCAAAAACCAGTTTTTCATAATCTGTTTTTTGCTCTACACGGTAGTTTTCAATGCTATACTTTACGTTTTTGATTGGGGTATAAACCGAATCTGTAAAAATAGTCCCAAGAGGGGCATTGGCTTTCTTGTTTTCTTCAGCAGGAACATATCCTCTACCTTTTTCAACAGTAAGTTCCATATTGAAGCTTACTTTCTTGTCAAGGTTACAAATTACAAGATCTGGATTCAGGATTTGAAAACCTGAAATGAATTTCTGGAAGTGTCCGGCGGTAAGTTGCTCCTGCCCGGATACAGAAATGGTAACGGCTTCGTTGTCTATTTCATCAATTTGCCTTTTAAACCTTACTTGTTTAAGGTTCAATATAATCTCTGTTACATCTTCTACCACGCCTGGGATAGTTGAGAATTCGTGATCAACTCCTTCAATGCGAACTGAAGTTACTGCGAATCCTTCAAGTGATGATAACAGCACTCTTCTTAAAGCGTTACCAACGGTTAATCCGTAACCTGGTTCCAAAGGGCGA
>DATHWA010000158.1:0-3550 GCA_035461025.1 Gillisia sp.
CAAAAATGTTGGATGTTCAACCAAGGGTGAGGAAAAATTATTTGAGTATAAGGCCATTCCCTGTAGAGATGTCCAATTTTTCAATTTCATGGAAAAAGCCGTTTATTACTGCAAATTCTATTTTTCCTTCCTTTTCCAAAAAGAAAGTGGGATTCATTCCTACTCCAAGTCGGGAAGGTTTTTTATAATTCTCTTTAATGAGTTGAACAGGATATGATGTGAAATTTACATTTGCAGGAATATTTTTCACTTTTACATAACTATAGCCATTACGTAACAGATCCTGAAAATCCAGCTTTTTGAGATTTTCCATAGAAGCAACGGTGGTAGGATATGTCTTCCCCCATTTGACTTTATATCCTGTAACATCAAAAGATCTGTATCCGTAATTTGTAGAAAGGTCCCCTTGATCGGCAATATTTGCCCGGTAATAAAATCCGTTTGTGGCATTCCCCGCCTCCTGGTGATTAATTCCCAGATCCAGAATATAGGTATCTCCAAGTAATTCGTATTCCAGCCCCGTTAATTTAAGATCATATAATTTACTGTCATTTTCGGGAATTAGTTCATAATCTGAAATTTCATTGTTTTTAAAATCCTCATTTGAGATTGAAAATAATGCTGAAAGAATTACGACAAAATTTAGTTTTCGGATTTCCTGCTTTTCCGGGTCACCTAAGAATCCACCGGACTCAATTAAGATCGCGCTGGTTCCCCATTTTTGAATATTATCTCCAAAGGCTCTGGGCTCAAAATCATCATTGTATTTTGCCACCTGCCCGGGAGCAAATCTTTGTAATACCTCATTCATTTCCACAATTACTTTCATGGCATTTCCGCGTACCTCATTTACTTCCTTTTCATAATTATATGCGGGGGCCAAAAAGGAGATGGTCGCAGGTTTTGCAGTACCCTGAGCGTTGTAATATTTGCTTTGGTCATGCAGGTTAAATCCAAAATCGGCATCCAGGCTGTCCCTTATTCTTTTAAGCGTTTTGCCTTCCGGAGACTGCAATCTTAAGGCATCGCGGTTTATATCGATACCAAGTGCGTTGCGCCTCTGGAAAACCTCAGCTCCATCTGGGTTTAGCATTGGAAGGAAATGCAACCTTACATTCTTCAATAGCTCATTTTTTTCTGCTGAAAATTTATTAGAGGCAATGAACTTAAAAATATCAAAGACAGCCATGGTGGCGGTAGATTCATCGCCGTGCATTTGAGACCATAGAAAAACATCAACATCCCCAGTTCCTATAGAAATTAAATATAGATCCCGCCCCTCTATTGACTTTCCAATTTTATTCACCTCGAAATCCTTATTCAATTCAAGTTTTCCAATAAGCGGCAGAATATCCTGATGTTTGAATTTGCGATGAGAAATTGTTGCCTCCTTGAACTCATTATAGGATTCCCACAATTGCTGCGGAAGATCATTGGGTTGGGCATTCGCCGGAGCTAAATATGTAAAGGCAAATAAAAAGAAGAGGTTTTGCAGAAATTTCATAGGGCTTCAGATAGGTTGAATAGGGATAAAATTAGTAAAAAAAACTCCCGGAATTGACCGGGAGTTTTGGATTTGTAGCTTTCAGGATATTAATTATCCCACCATACCTTTCCATAAATACTATCATCGCCCCCAAACTGCCTGTCTATTGCAGCTTTATAATTTGTGGCATTGGTAAATGCCTCATTATCCGGGTAGCTTAATCTCGTGGGTACCGCTGCTCCGGCAGGACTTACAAGATCATCAGGAAAGCCGGTCCTTCTCCATTCTGCCCAGGCTTCATACCCGTGCATGAATAAATGTACATATCTTTGAACGGCAATTTGTTCAAGAGCGTTATCTCCATCAAAACTAATTCCGGGGGCGTTTAAAAACTCCTCCAGCCCTGCATCACTACCGGTCCATTGCAATATAGATTGTTTAATGGCTTCCTTATAAAGTTCTTCGGTATCACCCTCTATCCAGTTAAGCTCTCCTGCCTCGGCCATTGCAAAAAGAACCTGGGCATAGGTTACCAAATAAACCGGGGCATCCTGGGCTATAATATCAGATCCTAAAAGGGAATGCTCCTCAGTTCCTAAATTATCTTCCTGACCATAGGGGCGGCCAATAAATTCTCCGCTTTCACGTGCAGGATCACCATATACCGACAATCGCGGATCGTCCACCGGTTTCATCATATCTACAAGATTTTCACTCAATGCCCACCATTCCCTGTTTTGATTCACCACCTGAGAAAACCAGTAATTTTGGTTGTTGGCGTCTTCCAAATGACGGAAAACCAGGTTATCTTCATTTGAGGTGAAAACACCGTCCTCTACCGCCGCATTGAACTCCGCACTTCCTTTGGCAGGATCAACTTCAGAAAGGCGTAGTGCCATAAACATTCTTATCGTATTGGCCAGTTTCTTCCATTTCGTCATATTGCCGCCGTACACAAGATCATTGCTAATGCTTCCGGAAACTATCATGTCATTTGCTTCTTTTAATTCAAGGAACAGGTCATTGTAAATAGATTCCTGAGTGTCATAGGCCGGAGTGAAATTATCGGACCCCTTTAACGCTTCAGAATAAGGAACATCTCCCCATCTATCTGTAATATTCCAGAAAAAATAAGCTTTTAAGATCTTTGCAACCGCCTTTTGGTTTGCCACAGGTCCCTGCACCCCGCTAAGATTTTCAGAATTTAAAACCTCCTGAAGGTTCATAAGGGGCCCTTGATAATACCCATAAAAACTAGTGCTTTGCTGAGGGTAAAGCGAAACACCCACGTATTGGGTCTCCGCCAGATACTGCGCCAGGAATTGCCCTTGTGGGGAAGAACTTAGTCCCGGAAGCCATAACTGTGCATTTGCAATTAATTGTGTTCCCGATGCTTCACTGGGAAGGTTGGGATTTGTATTAATCTCATCATCAAACTTGTCGCAGCCCACTACAAAGAAAGAGACCAACAATAATATAATATATCTATTTTTCATATTTGCTAGGTTTAAAATGTGATATTTAGATTTACTCCATAAGATCTCACTGAAACTAATTGACCAGATTCATACCAGCTTATAGACTGGCTTCCCGTGGAAATTTCAGATGGGTCTATCCCCTTGGGAGCATTTTGCCAAATCATAAGCGGATTGCGGGCAATAAGCGCAATCCCCGCAGTTTTAAATGGAGTTCGGCTAAGAATACTTTCTCCAAAGTTATACCCGAGGCGAACTTCTCTTAATTTCACATAGGAAGCATCGTATAACCATTCTTCATAAATTCTTCTTCCCACTACATTACGGTAATAAGACCTGGCATCAACATAGGTATCTACATTTTCTCCGGTTGCGGCAGAGACACCTATCACGCGTACCCCTCCTCCCTCTGATAAAGGATCCCTCACATTGGAACCTCTGTCATTTATAGCCACCGTTATAGGATCCTGCCCGGTTCTTACTGCCAGCATTTTAGACCTGCTGAAGAATTGACCACCTCCCTGGAAATCTATCATTGCTCCTAGGTTAAAATTACCAAAACGTATCGTGTTTTGGAAACCACCTGTAA
>DATHWA010000159.1:0-3718 GCA_035461025.1 Gillisia sp.
CTCCTAAATCCATTAAATTAGCCCTCTAAAAACTTAGCAAGAATGGCAAAGACAAAAATTACAGTGAACAACAATGGTTCCCTTATCATTGACGGGGAATTTGAAATAGTAGACAAGAGCGGAAATAACTATGATCTTGGAGGTAGGGATAAGGTTACTCTTTGCCGCTGCGGACTTTCCTCTACCAAGCCATTTTGCGATGGTTCCCACAGGGGGCATTTTGAGCACGATGCCGTGGCATTTGATCTTCCTCCAAAAAAACAATAATCCTAATTTAGAATTCGGGAATTGCCGGGCAGTGGTAAAAGAGGTACAGGAGTAATCCTTTACTTCCGGCAACCGCTACCCGGTTTTCGCGATATCTGTTTTATTTCCTACCTTTAAAACATCATCAACAGGTAAAACTTCCGGCTTTGTATGTTCGATTTTTTATTTAAAAAGGTCAATGAGACCATCACTATAAGTGAGGATGAGTTCGAATTTGCCAAAACCCTTTTCATACCTAAAAAGCTTCGGAAGAAACGCTTTCTTTTACAGGATGGCGACCCCTGTAAATACACAATTTTCGTGGAGAAAGGTTTGCTTCGCAGCTATACCATAGACGAAAAAGGTAGTGAGCATATTCTCCAGTTCGCGATGCAGGGATGGTGGAGTGCAGATCTTTACAGCTTCCTTACCGGGGAACCTTCAGAATATAACATAGAAGCCCTGGAAGACAGCGAACTTCTACTCATCACTAAACCTTCCTGGGATATCCTGCTTAAAGAAGTTCCCGCCTTTGAACGCTATTTCCGGATACTTATTCAGAATAATCTAATTGTAACCCAACATAGATTAATGGGGACTTTCAGCACCACGGCAGAGGAGCGATACCATAAACTACTGGAAGATTTTCCTGATATTTCCCAAAGAGTACCACAGCATATGATCGCCTCATATATTGGAATTACCAGGGAAACCCTAAGCCGAATTCGAAATCAGATCTCATCGAGTTCTTAAAATCTATATTGATTTACTATCCCCCAAACCTTCCTCCCGGCCTTTAAAATAAGGGTCTTAACTTTTTTCTTAGAAAAAACTGTGATATACATCACAGTCATTTATTAATCTAGGTCATTGGGTACGCCCCACTATCGCGGTAAATTTGTCCTGTAATTAATTATTAACTAATAAATATTTAAAATTATGGCAAATACAAAGTGGAACATCGATCCAACTCACAGTGAAGTAACTTTTAAAGTAAAACATTTAATGATCTCTACCGTAACCGGTAATTTTAAAGTTTTTGAAGGTGAAGCTGAAAGTGATACAGATGAGTTTAAATCTATAAAGAATATAGAATTTAAGGCAGATGTTAAGTCTATCAATACAAACAATGAGCAAAGGGACGAGCACCTTAGGTCTGCAGATTTCTTTGGAGCAGATGATAATTCAGAAATGATCTTTCGTGCAAACAGCTTTGATGTTGGGAGCGAAAAGCTTGAAGGAGAACTTACTATAAGAAATACTACCAAACCTGTGACCCTTGACGTAGATTTTGGTGGAGTTGTTGTAGACCCTTACGGACAAACAAAAGCGGGATTAACAGTATCAGGAAAAATTAGCCGTAAGGAATTTGGTCTTACGTGGGATGCTGTTACAGAAGCGGGAAGTGTTGTTGTAAGCGACCAGGTGAGAATAAATAGTGAAGTCCAGTTTGTGAAACAGGCATAAGTAGATATACCGTTCCGGGAAAAGAAACGAACCCTTTCCCGGAACTATTTTTAAAAAGAGAGAAATGAAGGCAGAGAGAACGATAGCGATCATAGGTGATACAGGAAATTTTTGCCCTGCATTGGCAAAACAGCTTGCAGGAGAGAATGTACGCCTGTTATTCGTTTCAAATGATGAGAACAGGAACCTGGAAATAAGAAAGAAGCTGGGCCCTGAAGATCTCTTGGCAGAAATTGATTTCACTACCTGTGAAAAGGACGGATGTTGGGAGGCAGATGTGATTGCCTTTACTCATCCTGATACTATTGAAACAGGAATGATAAAAAGAATAAAAGAAGTTGCTACCCAGAAGATTGTGCTGGTTGTTTCAGAAAAGAATGATTGCCCAAAATGGGAAGGAAAAAGCAATTTTGAGGAATTGCTTCCCCACTCAAGGGTTGTGAATGTGATCGTGGATGTGGAGGCAAAAAAGGTAAGGATTCTTGGGAGGGATGAAGACGCCCGGCAAATGGTAACCGGGTTCTTTGAAGGAGCAGGTTATAAAATTTAAAATAAGAATTATGGTAATAGATATATTTTCAGACGTAAGATGCCCTTTCTGCTATATAGGAAAGAGAAAATTTGAGGCTGCACTGGAACAATTTCCGCAGAAAGAAAATGTAAAGATCAACTGGAAAAGCTTTCAGCTGGATCCCAGCCTGGAAACCAGACCGGATGTAAGCACGATAGATTATTTCGTAAAAGCAAAGGGTGTGAGCCCGGAACAGGCAAAACAAATGCTTGCCGGAGCTACTCAAATGGCAAAAGAAGTTGGGTTGGATTTTAACCTGGAAGAATCTGTGCTTGCAAATTCCTTTAATGCACACCGTCTTATTCAATTTGCAAAATCAAAAGAATTGGGAGATGAAATAGAGGAAGAATTGTTCAGGATTTATTTTGAGGAAGCGAAAAATATCGATGATATGGATGTACTTGCAGAGGTGGGAATTTCCATTGGTTTGAATGCTGAAGAGGTAAAAGAAGTTCTGGCATCAGATGCATATGAATATGAGGTAAAGCAGGACGAAATGGATGCCCGGAATATTGGGGTAAGAGGAGTTCCATTCTTTGTTTTTGATAACAGATATGGGGTTTCCGGCGCACAATCTACAGAGGCATTTTTGCAAACACTGGAAAAGTCCTGGGAAGAATTCAGTAAAAAAGACCAGGGCCTTGAAATTATTAAGGGAGACTCCTGCGATACGGAAGGGAATTGTGACTAAAAACTTTCAGAATCAATTATAACAGAGTAAATAATTAATCAAACATTAAAATTAAACAATCATGAAAAAAGTATTTTTATTTGTATTCGTTGCTTTATTAAGCACAAGTCTATTTGCTCAAACTACCTGGACGGTAGATAAGGCCCACTCACAGGTATCTTTTGGGATCACCCATATGACCATTGCGGAGGTTACAGGTTTATTTCGCAGCTTTGATGCCAGTATCACAGCCCCGGGAGAAGGCTTAGAGAATGCTACTTACAATGTTACTATAGACGTTAACTCTATAGATACAGGGGTAGAAAAAAGAGATGATCACTTAAGGAGTGCTGACTTCTTTGATGTTGAGAACCATCCCGAAATGACTTTTAAAAGCACCTCTTCCACTAAGGCCGGAGACAACAGGTATAAAGTTTCCGGGGACCTGACCCTCCACGGCATCACCAAACCTGTAACTCTGGATGTATGGCACCGTGGAACCATCACTAAGGAAGATGGTACAGAGGTTTCAGGATTCCAGATCACGGGCAGAGTAAGCCGGGAAGAATTCAATATAGGACCGGATTTTCCTGAGGCAGCCCTTAGTGATGACGTGAGGATTAAAGTTGATGCAGAATTTACAAAATAAAAGGAAATCGGGAGCCCGCCATATCCTGCCGTGAGAACCAACGGATATATTGACCCTACTCAAACCGGGCTTTCGTACTTCCATTTACAATAATAATAAAAATGAAAAAATTGCT
>DATHWA010000160.1:0-2190 GCA_035461025.1 Gillisia sp.
GGGGGCAAAGGAGATCCTGGATCATCTCAAAATTAAACAACTCCCTGTAGAAGAATATCTGGAAAAGGATTTTCCTTATCCGGTTTATTGCCATATCGATGTGCTGGATTATAACAGGCGAAAGGATGGGGAAACACGGAATAATCAGGATTTTTACAAACATCCCGAAGAATATGAATCCAATTTTCTTCGATTTGCCCGCAGCAGTGATATTTTTATCGCCGGGCATTTTTACGGGGATGGAGCTCCCATGTTCTTTACGAATAAGGATGCCGCATCGCCAGATTTCAGAATAAAACTAATTGCTGACATCTCCTGCGATATTAAGGTGCCAATTCCAAGTACCATAAGGCCTTCTACTATAGCAGAACCATTTTACGGGTTTGATCCGGTAGCAGAGCGGGAGGTGGATTTTCGGGAAAAAGCTGCCATTACTGTTATGGCGGTGGATAATCTTCCCTGCGAACTACCAAAGGACGCCAGCGAAGGTTTCGGGGAGATGTTCCTTAAACACGTAATTCCCGCATTTTTTAATGGGGATAAAGATGGGATCCTCGAGCGAGCCAGAATGACCCAAAATGGAGAATTAACTCCAAGATTTAAATATTTGCAGGAATATGTTGATGGGAAACTAAACACAGTAAAGAATGTATAAGTTATTTGCCATTACAGGTCTACTTCTTCTTATAACCTTTGCAGCCCCTGCGCAAGTTGAGGTGATGACCTATAATATAAAATATGCCACAGAAAGCGACGGGGAGAACAGTTGGTCTAAGCGCAAAGATCATCTTACCAATCAGTTAAAATTCTATCATCCCGATGTTTTGGGGGTACAGGAGGCTTTGCTTGGACAACTGGAACATATAAAGGAGCACGTGACAAACTATCAATATGTTGGTGCCGCAAGAGATGATGGAAAAACAAAAGGGGAGTATAGTGCTGTTTTTTATAATACCTCCAAATTTGAGTTACTCGAAGAGAACACCTTCTGGCTTTCTGAAACTCCTAATTCTCCTTCCAAAGGCTGGGATGCTTCCTTTCCACGAGTTTGTACTTATGTAAAGCTGAAGGAAAAGGATAGCGGAAAAGACTTCTGGGTTTTCAATACACATTTTGATCACCAGGGAGATGAAGCACGGGAAAAAAGTACGGACCTTATTATGAATAAAATTTCAGAAATAACAAAAGGTGACCTTCCGGTTATTCTAATGGGAGACCTTAACCTGGAACCTGAAACAGCACCTATAAAAAAAATTGCGGCTCAAATGAATGACAGCAAGGAGGTGGCACAAATTGTAAGCTTTGGTCCGGAAGGGACTTTTAACGGTTATAATTTTACGCAGCCGGTAGTTCGCAGGATAGACTACATCTTTACCTCGAAAGATAATGTGGAGGTATTGAAGTATGGAGTTTTAAGTGATTCAAAGGATCTTAAATATCCATCAGATCATTTACCGATACTGGTGAAAATTCGTTTCCTATAAATTTGGTTCCTTTTAATCCAGATGGAAATGATTTAAAATCAATAATTTTAGAAGTCACCTGGCTTAAGTGATCAGAAATCATGGTTCTTCGGGGGCTCCGGGACCCTTATCGGGTGTTTCGGGTTCTTCGAGATCAGGTTTTGAAGGTATTGGTTTTCCAGGCCCCGGTGGTTCGGGACAGGGATTCTCAGGTCCGTTGGGAGGAGTTTCCGGGATTTCAGGGCCTTTCTCCGGGGTTTCCGGTTCTTCAGGCTCTCTGCCCGGAGAGGCTATTTTAAAAGCGTCATTTTGCACTGCATGAGGCAGCTTGGTACTTATTTTTTGAAAATATGATTTATATGGTTCTATCATCTGTAAGGTTTGCCTTTAGTCTTTTATAAAATAGGCATTCTGGGAACGACCTTCTGCCATCTTAACACGAGTTTAAAATTTTTAGTAAAATAGTTTAGCTGAAAGGTCTTCGGTCTAAATAAAAAAGGTCCGGCTTTTAACCGAACCTTTTATCTTTTTAGGAACTATTTTAAAAGGAATTAATCGTCTTTCTTATTGCAACGAGGTTTTCAAGAAGCTTTTCAAGATATTGGATATTTAACATATTGGCGCCGTCACTCTTAGCATTTGCCGGATCAAAATGGGTTTCAATAAAGATCCCGTCTGCTCCGGTGACAATACCGGCACGTGCTATTGTCTCGATCATATCCGGTCT
>DATHWA010000161.1:0-9664 GCA_035461025.1 Gillisia sp.
CCGCCATTTGTTGTTTCTGGGTCACATTCACAGCTTTTGTCCCCCCAGAAACTGTATAGATGATAACAAGTACTCCAATTAGGACCGTAAGAACATTAAGATTCCATCCCAATACTGCAGAGAGAATGATAGCAGGGGCAAAAATCGTTATCCCGGCAGAAAGACCTCTTTGGATAAGGAAAAGAATAGCGGTTAATGACCTGGTCTTGCGATCAAATCTTGTTTCCAGGTATTCGTATGCGGTATAAACCTTGAGACGGTGATAAATAGGAATAAAGACCATACATATGATGACCATGGCAATTGGCAGCCCAAAATAGAACTGAACAAATCCCATCCCGTCGTGATACGCCTGGCCAGGTGTTGAGAGAAAAGTAATGGCACTGGCCTGGGTTGCCATTACAGAGAGTCCTATAGTCCACCATTGTGCAGTATTCCCGCCTCGAATATAATCCTGAACATTCTGATGCCCCCTGGTTTTATATACCCCATAGGTTACTATAAAAATAAGTGTTCCCGCAAGGATGATCCAGTCTATTTCCTGCATTTATGTGAAGATTTTCATTAGAATGTAAAAGATGATCACATAAATAGTATTGGAAAGTAATACCCAGGTATAGGATCTTTTCCACTTGTATGCTGAAGGTTTTTCCATTTATTTTCCTAATGAGACCATATTGGCAAATAACCTGAAAGCACCCGGTACACCTTCGGGAAACTGACGGAAAAAACTGAGACCGGTGTATATGAAATGACCTTTTCCATAGGATGCAACCATAAGGCTTCCTTCCCTTGAGGGTTCATTGGTGTCATTCATAGCGAGCACTGGTGTGAATTCTGGTCCCCAATCATCGGCAAAATATAGTCCTCTTTCCTGCACCCAGTTATCAAAATCGGCAGAAGTAATTTTATTGGGAGTATTAAGAACAGGATGCTCCGGTGCAAGAAATCTTACCTCTGCATCTTCTTCGGTAACCCTTTCCCGGGATAATTGTAGATGAAAGGGAGCTATTGGATCTATTACGAGTCCTCTATTGGTATTATACTGCACAATGAGATTTCCCCCACTATAGACATAATCGTGCAGTTCTTTTTGACGGTATTTTAATTGCTCAATGATGTTATAAGCCCTAATACCCAGGATCACCGCATCAAATTCCTTAAGTGATGAAGCACTTATAGCATCGGGGTGGATCCTTTGGACCCGGTAACCTATTTGTTCCAGGCTTTCCGGTATCACATCACCTGCACCTTCTATAAAAGCTATGCGCTTTCCCTTCCTTTCTATTTTCAGTTTAACCATTTTTGCTGATGCGGGTAGAACTAAACTTTGACGGGGAATATGCGGATAATCCACTACCACTAAATCCTTATCGTAAATCTTTCCGTTATTGTTGATACGTGGTTCAAGAGAAGTTTCACTTTGCCCCGCAGGAGGGGTTACAGTAAAACTAATTGTAATTGCATCTCCCTTTTGAGGAATTGCAAAGGTTGCAGACTCAGGTTCAATATTCCAGCCATCTCCTGCCTGCAGGCTTAATTCACCCTTAACATCTTTTTTTCCGGCAGTTATGGTAACCGGTACTACTTTAGAAGTGGCATCGGGAAAGATCATAATCGCATCTCTTATCTTTACAGAAACCGAAGGAACGATCTCAAAAGGCTGATAAACCTCACCTTTAACCGCATCATTATATTTGTACACTAAATCCTTTTCAAACGGAATCATAATGCCATGAATATCAATTTGAAATTCAGCCTTTACACTTGCCGGGCTTTCAGCTAGGCCAATCCATTCTTTGTTTTCCACCTTATATTTTCCCGGACTACCTTTTTCTTTTAACCAGTAGGGGGTTGTGTATTCCATTTCAGCAGGAATTTGCAGCGAAGAGGTCTCCCGCCAGGGCTCATTATTGGACAAAATCGTTTCTGTCTCATTTTCCTTATCCCCGGGTTTTAAGGTTACTTTAAACAGTTTCATTTCTCCCGCACTCCGGTTAATGGCTTCAAAATTTATCTTTATTTCTTCTGAAGGATTTGCGCTGGGATTGTGTGCTGTAGCTTCCAGATATAATCCCGCACTGGCCGAAATGATCTCTTTAATTTCTTCCGATTTTAATTCCTTCCAATGCTCATCTTCTAATTTCTTAATAAGTGAATATGCTTTCACTAGCTCTGGCAAGCTTGCAGCGGGATCCTGAAAATCATAATTTTTCTCTACTTTAGCCAATATCTTTCCAATCTCAGCTCCTCCTTTCACCCGGTTCCAGGAAGTATCTATACCTTCAAATACAGAGGCTTTTCCTGCTGGCAGGTCTCCTTTGATCATTTCCAGATATTCCTTTTCGGACCCCCGACTACCGGTACTTCCAAATCCTTGTGACTGGTGCTGGCTCCGGCTTAAAGCTGCTATTTCAGGATTAGATAATCCCAGCAATGGAAAGTAAACGCCTGTTTCAAATTCAAAGAAAGTAGAATCCAGTGCCTCTTTAAAGGCATCTTCACTTTCATAGAACCAGGGGGAAGTATTGAAAAATAATTTTTTAGGTTCGTGAGCGCTTGTATACTCCAATTGATCCTTGAAAGAAGCCGTGTCACCAGCTAGATCAAAGGCATCTATGGTAAGGAGAGCAGAGGCTGTATGTTGCCCATGTGTTTCCCCGCTGGTGCGATGATTAAACCGGTTAATGATCACATCGGGCTTAAATTTACGGATTGCCCAAACCACATCGCCAAGCACCTCATTGTTGTTCCAAAATTCCATTGCTTCCTCCGGGGTTTTGGAATAACCAAAATCAATAGCCCTTGTAAATAGTTGTTCCCCTCCATCTATACGTCGTGCAGCAAGGAGTTCCTGAGTTCTTATTATACCCAATTGTTCCTTTAATTCCGGGCCAATTAGGTTCTGGCCTCCGTCTCCCCGGGTGATGGACAGGTAAGCCGTCCTTGCATGAACCTTATTAGAAAAATAAGAGATCAACCGTGTATTTTCATCATCCGGATGTGCGGCAACATATAGAACAGATCCCAGGAAATTCAGCTTTTTTATCGCCTGGTGGATCTCAGCCGAATTTAATTTTTGAGGGCTCTGGGCTTGTGTGTAACAAAATACAAGAGAGAAAAGAAGAAGTAAATATTGTCGCATTTAGATAGAGTTGAGGTCAACCTGTCCAAATATATAAACTTTAAAGATTTTATAATGTTTTTACCTCATCTTTTAAAGGCTGTCCTTACCTTCATCCAGGTAAACATCTTTTTGAACCAGTGTCACGGCTTTTTGAAGTATGAGATTATTGGGGTAGGTGGTTAGTTCCCCGTCGTCTGTTCTTAAATGAAGATGAAAAGCCCTTATATCTTCGATTACTGCTTCTATTGGCATATCCTTATCATGTATCTTGATCTTATCGCCAATTCTATATGGGAAGGAAAAGAACATAATAATTCCGGAAGTTATATTGCTAAGAATAGACCAAATTGCAAAAAGTGCAACCCCTATAACTGCAAAGGTAGAGGAGAAGATAAGAGAAAGATCTCCCAGGTCCATTCCCCAGGCAAAAGAAAACAGAAAGAAAGCGATCAACATCACCAGGATGTTAATGTATTTGAACATAAGCCTGGTTCGGGTAATATTAATTTCAGTTCTTTTACCCACTTTATGAGCAGCCTGTTTAAGAATAAATTGTAATAAAACAAGAATAACAATTATTGCAACAGTATAACCTAGCTGGTTGCGGTGATCAGTAAAGAATTCGTACATTAATTTAATTTCAGGTTGTCGCGTAAAGGTAAATCATTATTGGAATTCTTAGTCCAGTAATCTATTTTGAGACCAGATTTTTTTGTGGCCACAGATCTTAATTCTTCCCCGTTATTGTTAGTGATTTCTTCCCATTTTTCTATTGGATGGGGAAAGATGGGGTGGTGATAAATAAGTAGCCTTCTTTTTAACTCTGGATAAGTGATCCGGTAGACCGAAAGTCCTTCATCCCTGTAAAACTCAGCCACCGCATCATAAGCCTTTATATCAATGTGAGCGAGTCTTATATACTCAAAAGAGGGGATCATTTTTATATCCCCTGTTGGGAGCAGGGAAGGATCAATACGTAATTGGGTCCATACTTCATTTTCAAGATGGTGTTTTGACAATTCAGGAAATTGATCTTCTTCCCCCTGGAAGTATGAATGTGATTTTATCTCGTACCCATTCCTATTATTTAACTGCATGTAAACCTGGCCACACCATTCCTGGACAGAGGCGGTAATTTTTAAGGCATGTGAGGATCCTTCAAGTGGATAAAAAGTGCTTTGCATAATGGAATATGGATAAATTCCTGTTATGTAATTTTTCGTGGAATTAAGTTTTAACACTGGAATCGAATTATCACCTTTTGAATCTGCCTTTACTTGTTCTTCCTTCAGGAAATCCTCGGTAACATATATAAGAACAGCATCGCCGTCCCTTTCTTCCCCGTAGCGGTATTGTTGCAAATCATAGGAGGTAATTTCAGCCTCCCCTGTAAACCAGTAGTCTTTGAAGTCCTGTGAAAGAGCTCTTTCAGGTAGTTTTGTTTCCCCGGTGGCCCCGCCCTTACATCCGGAAAATATAATAATTGGAACCATGAATAATATGCGAAAATCGAAGTATGAGGGCATTTTGTAAATTTTAATTAAAATTACAAAATTTTAGCGGGAAACAATTTCAGTTAGACATTTATAAACCAGGTGGGTGGGCAATCCAACTACGTTGAAATAACTGCCTTCCACCCTGGTGATCCCTATAAGGCCAATCCATTCCTGGATCCCGTAGGCGCCCGCTTTATCCAGGGGGTGATAGTTTATAATATAATGATCAATTTCAGCCTTGGTAAGTTTTTTAAAGGTGACTTTGGTACTATTGCTCACCGTCTCCTGAATATCATTTGTAGTAAAAGTGACAGAACTTATCACCTCATGGGTTTTCCCTGAGAGGGATTCCAGCATTTTAAAAGCTTCAGATGTTGTTGCGGGTTTTCCCAGCGCTTCACCCTCGTGCCAAACAATAGTGTCGCTGGTAATGAGAATCTCGTTGTCCTTTATTTCTTTCAGAAAAACTTCGGCTTTAAGTTTAGCCAGGTAATTGGTTATCTCCTCTCTTTGCAAATTTTCAGGATAAATTTCCTTCACCGGTTTGGTCCGCACGATGAAAGGGATATTCAATTCTTTCAGGAACTGGTGTCTTCTGGGAGAACCGGAAGCAAGGATTATGTGGTGATTTTTAAGTATTTCTTTCAGCATTGATTTAAATTATAAATGGATAGAGACCCAGGGACAATAAACCCAGTGCCATTACAATCTTTAAAAGCAGGCTTAACCTGGTGTAATGCATTTTCTTCTTTGCACTCAAGAGGTTGACCTGGAATATTAACAGTGGCCCCACGATGAGGACAAGTACATAAATAACAGCATAGGTGTTAGTGAAAAGAAATTCATACATATACCATAACACCGCGGCCAGCGGTATTAAACCCATAGCAAAAATAATCTTATTTCCCCTGGAACGGCCCACAGCTATTGGCAGGCTGTTTCTCCCGGAATTATAATCTCCGTTTACATCCTCCTGGTCCTTTATCATCTCCCTGAGGAAATTGATCATAAAGGCGAAGATGGCGTAATCCAGTAGAATTGAAAAGATAACCGCCTGGGTTTGCCGGTTTTGAGGAGTAATAGCAGGAAGAAGGTCAAAAAGTCCTACAATTATTACTACCATAGCGACGAGACCGCTAATAATAATATTGCCTAAAAAAATGACCTGCTTGAAGTAAGTAGCATACAGGTAAAGAAGCGCAGAAATTATGATAAATAAAGCTGAAAATCCCGGCCTGTCTATGAGATTGGAAAGATAAAACCCTATTCCTACTCCCACAATTGTGAAAATGATGTAGAAATTATAAGCGGATTTTTCTGAAATCTTTAAAGGGATAATTTGCCTGTGAGGTTTATTGAGCCTGTCTGTCTCCACATCATAAATGTCATTTATAATATTACCTCCCGCAGCTATACAAATAGTTGCTATACATAACAGGAAAAATTCAAAACCATTAAGTGTTACAGCGATCCCAAATGTCTCGAAAAGAGCATATTTTATAAGAATTTGGGTTGCAAGTATGAGAAGAATATTTTGATACCGGACTAATTTTAAAAGTGGAATGAGCATTGCGTATATTAGTTGGATACAAATTTGAGGCCCACCAGGGATATTATAAGGGTAGTAAGAAAAAATAGCCGCCAGAAGTGTACCGGTTCCTTAAAGATCCAAATTCCAAGCAAGACAGTTCCCACAGCACCAATCCCGGTCCAGACAGCATAAGCTGTACCAATTGGTAAGGTTTGGGTAGCCTTATATAAAAGCGCCATGCTTATTGCAAGGGAAACCAGGAAACCTACCAGCCACCAGGTAGCGGTAGTGCCGGTTGAGAATTTTGCTTTGCCGAGACAAAAAGCAAAGCCTACCTCAAATAATCCTGCAATTACAAGATAGAACCAACTCATAGTGCACTGTAATTGGTAAGCCATTTTCCCTGTACCTTCAGCACTTGCTCAATAACATCCCTTACACAACCTTTGCCTCCTTTTTTATGGGAAACATAACGGCTTATCTCTTTTATTTCTGCCGCCGCATCCTGAGGGCTGCAAGGCATTCCTACCATTTGCATGGCATACAAATCCGGGATATCGTCCCCCATATAGAGAACATTTTCCTTATCTATCTCATAAATGTCAAAAAACTCATCAAGCTGTTCTACTTTGTCCTGGATCCCAAGATAAATATTTGTAATTCCCAGATCCCGTAGGCGTTTTCTCACACCTTCATTCTTGCCTCCGGAAATTATACACACGTGAAAGCCTGCCAATTGAGCGGTTTTGAGCGCGTAACCATCTTTAATATTCATTGTGCGCAGCAATTCTCCTTCTGTACTTACCTGGATGGAACCATCTGTAAGCACCCCGTCTACATCAAAAATAAAGGTGGTAATATGGTTAAGGTATTCTTTATAATTCTTTTCCATGAAGTTGCTGGATTGATTGGGTTAAGAGGTTATAGATCTTTTTCTGGTCATTATTGAGTAAGGCAAGATGCTCGTTGATCACTTTCCTATCACCCCTTTTTGCGGGGCCGGTTTGAGCATCATATGGGTTTATATCCTTAATTTTTAATGCCGTTTCTTTTATAAGTGGATGAAGAATTTCAAAAGGAATTTTATTCTCCCTGCAAATCTCTTCTCCCTGGGAATATAAAAAGTTCACAAAGTTACTTACAAAAACGGCAGCTACATGCAGGGATTTTCTTTGCACGCTAGAAATCTCATAAACAGCCGGGGATATTTTCCCGGCCATTTGTTTTATCATTTCAAGTTGCTTTTTGTTTTTTGCTTCCACACAAATGGGAATTTCCTGAAAATTCACCGGCTTGTTTTTGGTAAAGGTCTGCAAAGGATAAAACACTCCTGCCTGTTTGAAACTGGCAAAAACAGATAGGGGAGTGGCGCCAGATGTGTGTAGCATCAGGGCGTCGCGGTATATGATTTTTTCAGCCAGCAGCGGGATGGCCTCATCTTTAAGTGCAAAGAGATAAATATCTGCCGGAAAAACTTCGGTAAAATCTGTGGTGACAGGAACTTTATTTCTGAAAAATTCCAGACTTTCTTTCTGGTGGTTATAGACCTGGATAACCTTATATCCCTTAATTTCCCCCAGGGCTTTAAAAATATGGGTAGCCACATTTCCGGCTCCAAAGATTACGATGCTCTTCATTCGGCTAAAATACCAAAAAAATTGCCGATTAAAATTAACATTTGTCAGCCGGTTTTGCTTCGGATTAAGGATGGCTAAATGTTTAAATTTCGTTAAATTTGCACCGATTTAAAGTAATCATAAATGCAGAATAAAATTGCGTCTGTCTTGTTCTCTACCCGAATAATGGCAGTCTTGTTCATTGTCTTTTCCATTGCCATGGCCCTGGGAACCTTTATAGAAAGCTGGTATACCATTGAAACAGCCAGAATTATGATCTACAATGCCTGGTGGTTTGAAGCAATCATGGTCTTTTTTGTGATCAACTTTGCAGGTAATATATACCGTTACAAATTGCACAAAAGAGATAAATGGTCTTCACTTTTAATTCACCTTTCCTTTGTTCTTATTCTTGTTGGAGCTTTCGTGACCAGGTATATTAGTTATGAGGGTATTATGCCAATTAGGGAGGGAGAGACCACCAATACGTTTCTTTCAGAAAAAACTTACCTCACAGCATATCTGGACGGAGAGATAGATGGAGAACCAAGACGAAGGGTGATTGAAAAACCCGTCCTGCTGGCTCCTGAAACAGAAAATGATATTAGCATCAACACAGATTATAACGGACAGCCTGTTACTATTGAAGTTGTGAATTACCTCCACTGGGCAGAAGAAGGCCTTATTCTAAGTGAGAGCGGTGATAATTATATTCAAATTGTAGAAGCAGGAGATGGTGGTAGACACGAACACTACCTCAAAGAAGGAGATATCGCAAATATCCATAATGTTTTATTTGCTTACAACCGGCCTACAGAAGGTGCTATAAACTTTTTAGTAGACGAGGAGAGAGGAACTTACCAAATAGATTCTCCATTTGAAGGGAGCTATATGAGGATGGCAGATGAGTTTGAGGGAGAGGTAAAAGGCGACAGCCTGCAACCATTCCAGTTGCGGTCTTTATATAATATTGGCGGTATGCAGTTTGTAGTGCCCGAGCCTGTTGCACGGGGTATTTATGATATAGTTCCTACAGATACCAAGGAAATGGGTCAATCCAGTGCGGTTACAGTTAAGGTTACCTCCGGTGGGGAAGCTACAACCGTAAGTATGCTTGGAGGAAAGGGAATGGTAAATCCGCCTCAACAAATTGAAGTTGGAGGTTTGGAAGTTTATTTAAGTTATGGATCCAAGGAGCTGGAGCTTCCATTCAGTATGAGACTGGATGATTTTATTGCTGAAAAATATCCAGGTACAGAAAATAATCCCACCCCAAGTTACGCTTCTTTTAAGAGTAAGGTAACCGTGATAGAGGAAGGCGGAGAAAGCTGGCCTTATGAGATCTTTATGAACAATGTTCTTGATAAGGCAGGTTACAGATTTTTCCAGGCTTCTTTTGATCCCGATGAAAAAGGTACAGTACTATCTGTTAACCACGATTATTGGGGAACCTGGATCACATATATTGGGTATTCCCTTCTTTATCTTGGGTTAATGCTAATTCTTTTTGATAAAGGCAGCAGGTTTGGGAAACTAAAAGAAATGCTGGAAAAAGTGAAGGCCAGAAAGGCAAAACTTAAGTCTACCGCTGCGACTATATTGTTGTTCTTATCTTTTGGGTTTGCACAGGCCCAGGATCCAGTTCCATCTGCAACTTCATTACCGGTGCAAGAACAGGAACAGGAACCGGAGCATGGTCATATTAGGACCAGTAAGGAGCAAGTGGATTCTATTGTCAATGCCACAGTTGTAAGTGCAGAACATGCTGCCAAATTTGGAAAACTTGTAATCCAGGATGCAGGTGGTAGAATGAAACCCGCAAATACTTTTTCATCTGAATTACTGAGGAAGCTGAGTAAAAAAGATAAATATGAGGGGTTAAATGCCGATCAGG
>DATHWA010000162.1:0-3386 GCA_035461025.1 Gillisia sp.
TTGCCGAATTTCTTCAGTAAGAACTACAGAAGGGGCTTCTTCCACCACCTTCTGGTGTCGTCGCTGTATGCTGCACTCCCGTTCAAAGAGGTGCAGGGTATTTCCGTGAGTATCGGCCAGCACCTGTATCTCAATGTGCCGGGGAGAACCAATGTATTTTTCTATAAAAACGGCACCATCTCCAAAAGCCGATTCTGCCTCGCTTATAGCACGTTTCATTTGATCTTCCAGGTCCTTTTCCCTCTCAACGATCCGCATTCCCTTACCTCCACCCCCGGCAGAAGCTTTGATTAAAATGGGAAATCCAATATCGTTGGCGATCTTTTTGGCCTTCTCCACATCTGTAATGGCCTCATCAATTCCGGGCACCATTGGGATTCCGTAATCCTTTACAGCATCCTTGGCAGCCAGTTTACTACCCATCACGCGGATGGCTTTCGAACCCGGCCCAATCCAGGTAATTCCGTTTTGTTCCACCTTTTCAGCAAAATCGGCATTTTCACTTAGGAAACCATAACCGGGGTGTATTCCGTCTACTCCAAGCTTCTTAGCTACTTCAATTATTTTATCCCCCAGTAAATATGACTCACTGGAAGGGGCCTCTCCTATACATACAGCCTCATCGGCAAATTTTACGTGGGGTGCATTACGATCGGCCACAGAAAAGACTGCTACGGTCTTGATCCCCATCTTTTGAACTGTTCTCATTACCCTCAGGGCAATCTCACCACGATTGGCGACTAATATTTTCTTCATCTAAAATTGATCTTTTTAATTCTGAAATTACTCTCACTCCCCTTCGGGGGCCGGGGGGCTACTCCATTTCCACCAGTAACTGATTCTTCTCTACTGTTTCCCCTTTTTTAACTGTAACAGATTTCACCACCCCATCACGTGGAGCTGTAAGCGTATTTTCCATTTTCATTGCTTCGAGGACCAGAAGATAATCTCCCTCCTTCACCTCATCCCCGGCCTGTATATTCACATCCAGGATAAGGCCCGGCATAGGGGCTTTAAGGTCATTTACCAGTTGAGATGTGCCAAGGGATAGCCCCATTTCTTCTATAATAAGGTCTAATTCATTGGAAATTTTTACCTGGTAAGTGTTATTATTGATCTTAATTGCATATTCTCTCTTTAAATATCGGGCTTCGTGGATCTCTGCTTTAAAGGAGCGGTTGTCGTGCAAAAGGTGAAATTCTGTAGGTGAGATATTTCGTGTGTCAAGGGCCTTCATTTCCTCTTCAGAAAATTCATATTCCAGGGAATCATTCACCCTGACCTTATATTTTTTTTCCATTTTTTTTTATTTAAACTGGCTATTTTATGCTTGTGTTGTAAATATAAAAAACTTTAGAGGCTTTCTCTGCGGAATTTGTAATGAATAAGCATAAAAAAACCTTCAGAAAGGTTATTCTGAAGGTGCTGAGAAATTTATAACAGGGAAATTCTGAAGGCTTATTTGACCTGATTTATTTTCTTCCCTTTAAAACCAGATCGGATTTTTCTTCTTTCGGGGAAAGGTTTTCTGTGGGTTGTGAAGGTTTTTCTTTTCTAAATGGAAACACCACTTGCCCGGTAAAGGTTTCAGGGAAATCCTCATCTCCATCAAAACCAAGCTCAATATCTTTTCCGTCGTGAGGAACATAAGCCGTTCCGAAGAGATAATCCCAGATACTCAATGTGAGTCCGTAATTCATTCCGTTAGGATGTTCTTCAGGCAGTGCTTTGGAGTGGTGCCAGATGTGCATTTTAGGATTATTAAAGATATAGCCGAATATCCCGTAACCCCATCCCACATTCGCGTGATTAAGGTGACCTACCAGCACCGCGAACATATGAACAATGATAAACTCCTGGATCCCGAATCCTATCATAGCAAGAGGAATATATTGTACAGTTTTATAGATGATGGTTTCCATAAAATGAAAGCGGAACTGGGCGGCAAACCCCATTTCCTTAACACTATGGTGCACTTTATGAAATTCCCAAAGCCAGGGCTGTCTGTGAAGCTGCCGGTGCACGTTCCACTGAATAAAGTCTGCTATCACCAGCATAATTGCCAGCTGTGCCCATACCGGGAGCTCCTGCACTTCTATTGCCACCAGGTTTGTAACGCCGAATATCCCAAGAAAATCATTAAAAAGCTCCACCCCTACATTGGAGATCGCATTATAGCCAATGAGAGAAAAAAGGAAAAAATTAAAAAGAATATAAAAACTATCCAGCCAGAAATCCTTCCTGAAGATCTTCTGGTTCCTTCGCCATGGCACAAGGATCTCCACCGCCCATACCAGGAGGGACAGGCCAATAAGCCAGTAAAAGTAATTACCCCAGGAAGGATTGGTAATCTCCTCCACCAGGTAATTAAAATATCCGGTAAACGAATCCTGAATGATCCTGAAATATTTCACGCAAGCACAGTTTAAATGCAAAATTACTTAATCCCGGGAGATCTTAAAGTAACCAATGTTACATCCATATATGCCGAAGACTTTAAAATTGACCGAAATGTAACAATTGTCACATTCAGGAAAAAAATGAAAATCTATCTTCGCGTATTAAAAGCACAATTAACCGAGACAATTGTACCCGGTAATGGGATAAATCTGCAAACATATGAGTGATAAAATAAAGAGGAACCTTCTACTAATTGGGAGTATATTAGTTATTACCGGCGGATTAATTTTTCTGGGGCTGCAAACCAATATGTTTGGATTTAATGATTCGGCTTTGGTGGAAGAAACTTCGGAAGAACCCTCAGAGAACGAGACGACCAGAAATTATCCGGATGCCGATCTTCAACTTCAGCTTGTAAATTCAAAAGGGGAAGAAGTGAGCCTGGAAGATTATCGTGGGAAAGTGATCTTCATTAATTTATGGGCAACCTGGTGTCCTCCCTGTATTGTAGAAATGCCCGACATTGAAAATCTTTACCGGGATCTAAAGGATGAGGATGTTGTTTTTATAATGCTCTCCCTGGATCACAAATTTCAAAAGGCAGTGGATTTTGTAGAAAAGAACAATTACAGCTTTGAGATCTATGAAACGGTGAAGGGAATGCCAGATATGTATTATACCCAAAGTATCCCCACCACCTTTGTTATCAATGCAGAAGGAAAACTGGTACTCACCCATATTGGAATGGGAGATTTTGACACTGCAGAATTCAGAGATTACCTCCGGGACCAGAAGTAGTTCATAAAAATTATAACTTCTTAAAGATGCCGAAACTGAAGTTTTGAATAGCTTCAGAAGGGGTGATGTGATCTATATTCTCACTGTTTATGATCTCAAAATCCTCTACAAATAGATCGGCCAATTCGTGTAAGGAATATTGTTTGATCCTGATGCCGCTGCATTTCTCCGGCCCTTTTTCAGAAAAT
>DATHWA010000163.1:0-3419 GCA_035461025.1 Gillisia sp.
CCCAAACCATTTCTATATCCATGATCTTGTTCTCTTCAAACCATTTTACCGCACTTCTAATTGCATTTATCACATCTTCTCCAGGCTCTTCAATTCCCATTAGATATTCCACGATCATGACGCTTTCCTTACCACTTAAAGAGGCCAGTTCATACGCCCTGGCGTTTGCAGGCTTTAGGTCATCCTTATCATGTTGGGCACCCCAAACAGTGAGTTTTCCATCTGTCTCTACCTGGGTTTTAAGTATAATTTCAAGCCCTTTGTCTATGGCAATTTTAGACTTTTCACATCGTTCCTTATTCACAAATTGGTAAGGCTCTTTTTGATAGGCGATATCCCTTAATAGGTTCATCACCCCCATCATGGCATCATCATTAAATGTAATATGCTCGGAATATCCTTTTTTAACAGGGTAAAATTGTGGCCAACCTCCATTCTCATATTGTGCTTCAAGAAGAAAGTCCAGGCCTTTTAAAAATGCTTCTTTGTATTCAGGTTTTTGTGCAGCATCGTAAACTTTGGCCAGATATCTCAGTTGGGTGTGAGTTGCACCGTTATCTATAGTGGTGCCTGATTTCAGGAATTTCTCTCTTTTAAGTTTGGCGATCTCTGAAGCGCTCAACTGATCTGCCATGTCAACATTCTTGAGCCAGCCTCCGTTATTATTTTGATAAAGAATAACATTATCCGCAATCCTTTGAGCTTCCTCACTACCGTACCAGGATTCCGGTTGATCCAATGCCTCTCTCCAGGATACCCTGTTTTTCTGGGCCCATAAAATGTGGGTTGAAAGTATTATCATTAAAGTCAATAAACAACCCCTGAAAACTGAGCCTGAGATAGCATTTTTGATAAAATTGTTCATATCAGATCTTTTATATTTTTGGGGTAATTATTCTTATTCGAAACCGGGCTTCCAGGCATCCTTTCTACTAAAAATATTCGGTAAGGAATATTCTTTTATTTGTTCAGCAGATAACTCTATTGCCCAGGACGCTCTGCGGGTAGGATTTTGGCCGGGGCCGGTATTGTTCCCTTCAGCAAAAAATATAGTTGCCTCCGCTTCGGGACGATTCCAGTTATGCCAACCTTGCGGAAGGATATGGTTCCCCATCTCGCAGTTGATAAATACTGTTTTAGCATGATCTCTCCAGGGTCTTCCAAGGTAAACCTTATTTACCCCCTTGCCTGCTGTAAGTTTGGAATTGATGAAGACAAATCCAAAATCGGCACCTTGCGGAGTTGAGGCTGCAGTGATGTAGGAGTCGGTTTTTGAAAAGACCTCGCAGTTCTCAAAAACTGCTGTAGCAGAACCGAAGATGAAGTCGGTTGTACCTTCTATATAACAATTCTTGTAATATTGACGGGAGAACTCCCCCGAAGCAAATAATGTATCCTGATTACCGAGAAAATGGCAATTAACAAAAGTAAGCCGGTCGCCTTCCGCATGTAAAGCAACTCCCTGGCCCACATTTCCTGCGGTATTCTGTATTGTTAAATCGCGAAAGGTGAGATTGCTTCCCCATACAAGCAGTGTGAATGAATCAAAAGTATCCATCTTATTCTTACCGGTGTGATCGTCAAAAGTGATGATCGTTTTTCCAGGGCCATCGCCCTGAAATGTAACATTTGTAATAGTTCCGGGGATTTCAAGTTTTTCCTTATAAACTCCCTCTTTGATAAACACGGTGATTGGTTTGGGCAAGTATACTCGTATGGCTTCAATAGCATCTGCAATGAACAGGAAATCCCCGCTGCCGTCCTTGGAGACCACAATATCCCTTTCAATTTTCCCTTTAAGATCCTTGATCTTCCCGTTTTGTGGATAAGAATTTACATCCTGAGCGCTTACAAGGGATGTAAACAGTATGAATATTCCGGATACATAAAGAAATAATGCATTAAAAGTTCCAGCCTTATTCATAGTATCATATTTTTCATTAATTCCTGAGATCCCTGAGCCCTTCAAATACCAATTGGGCCACGGCTTTTGCCCCTTCCGGTTGAAAATGGGTGTTGTCACTGCTTCCTTCGGGATAAGCTTCATATAACCCCGGACCAAAATTCATAAAGTAATTTCTGGTCACATACTCCTCCCCTTTTTCGGTAAAATGATCCATAGATCTTTGAGTGAGATCTATTAAATGAGCTTCAAGCTCTTTTGAAACCTCAACCGCCGCGGTGTAATAATCTCCATGTACATTTCCGAGTTTACCATTTTTCCAGGGATAATTTCGGCTTACCGGAGTAATCACCACCGGGATACCACCTTTTTCCCTCGTTTGATTTACAAACAGGCGTAAATATTCTTTATAACCTTCCACGGTAACATATCTTTCGGGTTTGGTTTCGGAGGCGTCATTATGACCAAACTGCATCAATACCAAATCCCCTTCTTTAAGGTTTTTATGAACTGAAGACCACCTTCCCTCCTCAAAAAAAGTTCGGGTACTCCTTCCTCCCCGGGCCCTGTTATCTACCAATATTGAATCGGTTTTTAGGACGTGTGAAAGTTCTGAAATATTATTACGGTTCATTACCGGCTGAAAAACCTGGCCCCACCCCGCAATTGGGTAACGGGTTTTCATATAATCTTTTCCCTCGTCATAATTATTGCTGTAATCTGCCATGGTCGAGTCGCCAATAAGGTAAACGGTGGTCACATTTTCCTGCTGAAAGCCAAACAGGAAGGAAAAGGCCAATAACAGAATTCCGGTGTAAAATTGCATAATGCGATATATTATGAACCCCATGGGCGCAAACGGAAGATGATCCAATTTACACCCCGGGGTACAGTTTATTATTAATCCTTTAAAAAAACCACCAGTTCCGGCACCTCTCTTTTTATTTCTTCAATGGCAAGATCGGCCACCTTGAAGGCTCCGGTAGGAGAAAGATGGGTATTATCTTCCTTTCCTTCCGGAAATTTTGCATAATCTCCGCTTTTGTAATGCAGGAACAATTCTTTTGATCTTTCAACTCCAAATTGGTTAATTACCTCAACGGTTTTTTTATGAAGATCCAGAAGAGGGACTTTATGCTCTCTGGCAATCTCCCTCACCACTTCAGAATATCTTCCATGCGAATCTTCCAGAATGCCGGACTCATTGAAGCTTCTACGGGATATTGGTGTTGCAATAATTGGTTTGGCTCCCTTTGCCCTTGTTTCATTAATATACCTTACCAGATTTGATCTGTAATCGGTATCTGCCGCAGCATAACGATCAAGCGATTCTTGTTTCTGGTCATTATGCCCAAACTGGATAAGCACATAATCCCCGGGTTTTAAATTTTGCTGAATTGGATCCCAGCGACCTTCATCCCTGAAGCTTTTGGTGCTCCTGCCATTTACAGCATGATTCTCAACCTTTAGTTCCTCTTTGAAATAAAGCGGAAGGACCTGTCCCCACCCCTTTTCA
>DATHWA010000164.1:0-2758 GCA_035461025.1 Gillisia sp.
AAATTCCAAATCAAGCTCAAACACCAAACACCAAACTCCAAACTCCAAACTCCAAACACCAAACACTAAACACCAAACACCAAACACTAAACAGTCTAACGACTAACGACTAAAGACTAACGACTACCTTTCAACATAATCATCCTCATCAAAAATATTGGAATACGGATTTCCTTTGGTTACAAAAAACTCCCCGTTTACGTAGCGAAAGTGCCTGTCTAGTTCAGATATTTGCTGCAGGTCGTCCTCCTTAAGGTTAACACCGGCACTTTCAATATTCTCCTGTATTCTCTCAGGGTTGGTGGATTTTGGAATTACAGCAGTTCCACGTACCAGTTGCCATTTTATCAAAACCTGGCCAGGAGTCGCTCCATGTTTTTTAGCGATACGATTAATGACATTGTTTTCCAGCAGTGATGGCTCATTGGAAGCCTTTAATCCATCCGGGCGGTCACCGCTTCCCAGGGGAGAGTAACCTGTAAGATGAATATTGTGTTTGCTGCAAAATTCCAGCAGTTCATCCTGTTGCAAATAGGGATGGAGTTCTACCTGGTTCATCTCAGGAATATCTTTGGTTTCTTCCATAAGATCTTCCAGTTTGGCGATGCTAAAATTTGAAACCCCGGTATGCCTTACGAGTCCTAATTCTTTAGCTTTTAACATCATTTCCCAGGTTTCAATAATGGGGGCCTCATCAAGAGAAAGGTAGTCTTCATCCTTTTTCGGGGAGGAGACATCCGGTTTAAAGGCTACCGGCCAGTGAATAAGATACAAGTCCAGATAATCCAGTTGAAGGTCTTGTAATGTCTTTTTTAAAGCTGGTATGACGTCTTCCTTTTTGTGAGAATTGTTCCATAGCTTGGAAGTGATCCACAGGTCCTCCCTTTTTACAATTCCTTCTTCCAATACCTGAGCAAGGGCTGCCCCAATCTCCGCTTCATTACCATACGTGGAAGCGCAGTCTATATGCCTGTAGCCGCTTTTAATTGCTGCTTTTACCGCTTCTCCCACTTCTCCTTTTCCAGATTTCCAGGTTCCCAGTCCAATAGCCGGCATTTCATCCCCATTTTTAAAACTTAATGTCTTCATTTTTTGATATTTTCCATTAAGGTAGTATACAGGATGTGTAAACTAAAGGAACCAAAGGGATTTAGCAATAATTTAATAGTTGCTACGAGGATGGAAGGCGGTCATAACCTCTCTTAAATGACTTTTATCCACGTGCATATATATCTCTGTGGTTGTAATGCTCTCGTGTCCTAACATTTGCTGAATGGCCCTAAGATCTGCTCCGTTTTCGAGCAAGTGTGTGGCAAAGGAATGCCTGAAAGTGTGTGGGCTAATATTCTTCTGAAGGTTTGATGATACAGCGAGATTCTTAACAATAGTAAAGATCATTGCGCGGGTAAGCATTCTACCCCGCCTGTTTAAAAAAACAACGTCAGTATAACCAGGCTTTACGGGAACGTTGTTTCTGCTGTTTGAGATATAGCCTTCGATATACTCCTGTGTGATTTCTCCAACAGGAACAAAACGCTCCTTATTTCCCTTTCCGGTCACTTTAATAAAGCCTTCTTTAAAGAAAAGATCGCTGAGCTTTAAATTGATCACTTCAGAAACCCTTAGTCCGCAACTATAGAGAGTTTCGATAATAGCGCGGTTTCGCTCTCCTTCATTGCTGGAGAGGTCTATTGCATCAATAAGCCTGTCAATTTCTTTCAACGAGAGGGTATCCGGTAATTTTCTTCCAATTTTGGGAGATTCTATCAGCTCCATAGGATTGCTTTCCCTGTAGCCTTCGAAAACCAAATAATCAAAAAAGCTTTTTAATCCGGATATAAGTCTGGACTGGGATCTTGCATTAAGCAATTTAGCAACTTCATATATGAAGCCTTGCAGAACATCTCTCTCTATTTTTGTAGGAGAAACGGCTACATCATTTTCATTTAAATAGTTGATAAGTTTGGAAATATCCAGGGAATAACTTTCAATGGAATTAGTTGAAAGACCTCGTTCTATCTGCAAATGTTCCTTGTAATCCTTTAATGCTAGCTGCCAGTTCATTAGCTTGGTTATTAACAATTACCAAATTAGTATTAGTAATACTTTATGCTTGTGTAAGGTTTTCTTAACAAATGTAAGCCTAAATTTGTCCACGAACTTTAAAACAGAAAAATATGAAAAAGTCAATTTTATTAGTAGCACTAGCATTGTTTGGTTTTACTACAATGAGTGCACAGGAATATGTAATGTTTGGAGCCAAAGGTGGTGTGAATTTCACCAATATGACCTCAGATGGCTTTGATGATAATAATAGCAGGACAGGATTTCACTTAGGTCTACTTGCGGAAATTCCGTTAACCGACCGTTTCTCTGTACAACCAGAGGTTCTTTACTCTACTCAGGGAACAGAAGGAACAAGTAATTTTATGGGTAACAGAGTAACCGGGGAATATCAGTTAGATTATATCCAGGTGCCTGTAATAGCAAAATTTTATCTTATAGAAGGTCTTGCGCTGGAAGTAGGTCCATCTTTTAACTTCCTTGTTAATGAAGAGGTGAATGTTGCCGGTGTTACTGCAGATACAGACTACGGTAGTGGTTTTGAATTTGGAGGAGCCCTTGGTGCATCTTATAACTTTAGAGGAGGTTTCTTTGTAGCCGGTAGATATACTCAGGGTTTCACAGATGCTTTTGATAGTGATAACTGGGATGATGACGCAGTAAATAATAATGGTTTCCAGCTTGGAGTAGGACT
>DATHWA010000165.1:0-3138 GCA_035461025.1 Gillisia sp.
ATTCCGTCGGTCGAAAAGACACCAATGGTAGTGACTCGAAAAGACAAGGACTGCGGTTTAACTTTGGAGAATCCTCTTCCCCATACCTTTTTCCTATGTTTTGGAAAAAATATTGAAGACTCGCAATCAAATAGGATATTGGCTGACAGCCAAAATTACAAAACTCAAATAGTGTATATCTGGTTGTAGCCTTTTTTATCCGTAATGGAAAAGTATAAACCTTTAGTCACTAGATCTTTGAATTCATATTTTCTGGCAAAGGGTCCTCCTGATACTTTTTCTTGATGCAATAGGCGATGTCTACTATCATAAATCCTCACCGTAATGTCCCCTTCGTCAAACATTTCGTAAAGAGAAACTTTTACATTACGGTCATCAAGGGCTTTGACATTTGCTTTGAAACCAAATTCCCTTGTTTTTTTGGCAATAGTCTCTACGTCATAATCTATACTGGAATCCTTAGTCTGAATCCTTATCACATATTTACCGACAGGTAACCCTTCAAGATTAAAAGGCATCACTACAGTTTCAGACACCTTATAAGAAGTACAGTACAAGATTTTTCCTTTAGTGTCTTTGACAAAGACTTTCACTCTGCCTATGCCTTCTAGGAGTGTGATTTTAGCTTTTTGATCATTGATGGAAACTTTTGATAGCGCAGCTAGTTCAATGGTTGGCTCTGCAAAACCTAATAGGCACATGCTCATAGCCATTACGAAAGTTAATATGGTTTTCATAAAATCTCATAAATTTAATATTAGTTTAATAGTCCGATGTATTGCCAATTTGGCTTAATAATCACTTAAGCGCTGTGGTGGACTGGAGTAGGAAATTGACGGGCATATATACCCGAAACAATTTTTTGCCAGGACTTATAATTCACAGGACTTGTTGATCTGGAGATTTAAGATGTTTCAGCTATCTGATTAAACATAAAGCCTACACATCCTAAATTGCTCATAATATGCTGGATCATATGAATGCTATCAGAATACCTCCAAAGCGCTTTGAAGTACCCACATTTAGATATATTCAGTAGATGTTCTTTAAGATCTTTTTCAAAAATGTAAGTCAATCTCTATAGGCAAACAGTTTTTGAAAAAAATCCAGGGGATTTTTTGGGGGGCTTTCGGGACCCAGGCCAAAGTATTTTTTAGAATGGTTGAATAGAAATAGGAGTAGAAATTGAATAAAAGCCACTTGGCTAAAAATATATTGATTTGCACTGGATATTGGGTAACCCACTGACTTTAGTAAAGACAAATTGATTACCCAAATCAGGAAACGAATCCATCTACGAATAGATAGGCTAGCTCATGAAATATTCTCGATAATATGACCATCAAATCACGCTAAAGTTTCAGCCCTTGCAGTAAACCGAACTTTCATGCGATTGGATTATAGGATAACATGGCTGCAAAATTTAAAATTAGACCTTCAGAATGAAGGAGGCATACCTTCAGTGTGGGGGAAGATGCCTATATGTCACAGAGGTTTGGGGGTTATGATAATAATATCTTAAACCTGAAATCCTACTGCTTTAGCACTTAAATGTGATAAATGCCCTTGATAAGGGGTTTTTTAAAATAAGAAAATTAAATGTTAAGTTGCTCTAATCACCTTGGAGGCCTCCAAAGATTATTATCCTGTCACCCTAATCATGCGGCAAGGAAATCGCTAACATTGTTAATTAAGTAATAAATTTAGGTATTTTTTAGCAGATATGGAAATAATAAGTATTTAGATTGTGGTATTCACATATTCATAAATGAGGAGTATATTTACAAAATCGGTGGGTATATATAACTTTTGCATTTTTCATTAAAATTTTTTCTCTCCCTATACTCTTTATATTTAATATAAGTTGTTGTATTTAAAGGAATCATTTTTGCAATAATACCTGCAAAACCCAACATTATGAGCAGAGGATTTGTAAAAGAAGACGATCAGGAGGAAGCACCTTTGATACCTCCCAGAGCAGCATTGCCGGCAGGAGTTACTAATTATGTGACACCGGAGGGACTGGAAGCCCTACTACTAGAAAAGGCAAAACTTGAAGAGGAGAAGGCAGCCAATAAAAAAGAAAACGAGGCTGAGCGGCGATATGAGAATATGATGATCGAAGGTAAGCTTAAGCTGCTGATAGAACGCATCAACTCTGCCCGAGTAGTGGAACCGGCTGAAGATGCTTCCAAAGAAGTCCGGTTTGGGTCTACTGTTACACTGAAAACCATCAAGGGTAGAAAGGTAGGCTTTATACGTAAATTCACGATAGTAGGTGTAGACGAAGCTGATGTAAAATTGGGCAAGATTGCCTTTATCGCTCCCATAGCCAAAGCCGTGACGGGCCATAAAGAAAAGGATTTTGTAAGTTTTCAGGTAGGAGGAGACGTTGAGGAGCTGGAAGTGATGGAAGTCCAATAAGGGATTGTTGTCCGCCCTGCTGTTGCGAGTGCGTTGCCATTGATGTCATGGTTGTCGGTGTACTGCTAATTTATCTCAGTGTGAGTATTTTTCAATTTAGCGTTAAGATCAAGGTGGTTTGTCCGCCCTGCTATCGTCCTCCGGGCCTTTAGATTGTCATAGTTGTTGATATGGTGTTTTTCTCTCCCAGTGAGGTTATTTTTACGATTGAGCAGTGGATTGCGGTAGATTCTTGGTAAGGATCGTTATCATAGTTGTCGCTTTTGCGTCGTATGCTTCCTTTGAGGTTAAAAATTATTTTTGAGCGGTGGGATTTGTGTATGGATCCAATCCGCCGCGGCGGCCTCCAAAAGGAGCCGACAACAGGGAGCGGTAGCGACCTTTACAACAATGACAACGGGCCCCCGGAGTGGCCCTGACAACTAATCCAACTCACCCCTATCTCTTACCTTTTTAAATTTATATGCATAAGAGGCAGGCTCTATGACTTTGCCGCGGTCATTGGAATAAGCCTGGGTAAAGCTGGCACCATAAAGATACACTAAAGAAGCATAGAAGATCCAAAGTGCTACTACTATGATAGAAGCCACTACATCATAAATATCCTCCAACTCGCGTTTGACCACGAACTGATAAATCAAAAGATAACCTATAATAAACAAAATGGAAGTGACCGCTGCACCAACAAAGGTAGGACCCCATTTTATCCTAACT
>DATHWA010000166.1:0-3223 GCA_035461025.1 Gillisia sp.
CTACTGGTACAACCATTTACAGTTGCTGTAACATTATAGGTTCCTGCCATTTCTGTAGAAGCACCCGTGCGCGAAAGATCTTTCCCTGGACTTGTAAAACCATTTGGGCCAGTCCAGGAATAAGTTGCACCCGAAATGTTAATGGCACTTAGATTAATAGAGTCTCCAGCACACACAGAATTATCCCCAGAAATCGCAGGAGCAGAAGGAATAGCATTTACCTTAACTGTTATACTATTGCTTGTGACGGCAGTTTGTCCTTCGCAATTAGGATTCATTACCACCGTAATTACATGCCCATCCTGAAGATTTGAAACAGGAAAAGTTGAATTAGTTGCACCTGGACGATTAACACCATTTACCCTCCATTGAAAGGTGGGATTAGGTCCAATATGTTGAGGATTCGTCGCAAAAGTAATGGTTTCTCCTGCACAAAAAGTATGGTCAGTTATATCTGAAGTTATTGTTACAGTTGCAGGATTAGTTTCACTACACTGCCCAAACCCACTCCATGAATTCAGCAAAAATAAGAAGCCTAAAATGTATATAGAAAGTAATTTTTTTCCCATAGTCGTATCGCATTAATAATTTCAATTGACGTGGGGGAAAATTGAAGATGATTAAGTTCTGTTAAAAGAGTCTTGGGGGATGACTGTTAACAGTCTAAAGTACAGGTTTTTAACGGAAATTTTAGATGTTTTCGGCAAGGAGCCGTTTAAATCGATAAACGGACTTCAAGGTTCTGTCATCCCAATAAAACCATTAGCGGAAAGAGAGAAAACTTACAAATAAAGTGTTAAAATTCTGAATATTGTGTAGGAGAAAATTACGGAAAACCACAAAAAAAGGCCGCGAATTTAACATTCGCGGCCTGAATTCTAAAAATATATTTAAACTTTATTAACCCATAAACGGATATCTGTAATCTGTTGGAGTTACAAAAGTTTCTTTTATAACTCTTGGCGAAACCCATCTCAATAAATTAAGCTTGGATCCTGCCTTATCATTGGTTCCACTGGCTCTTGCTCCACCAAATGGCTGCTGACCCACAACCGCCCCGGTTGGCTTATCATTGATGTAGAAGTTTCCGGCTGCATTTTGCAATGCTTTTGTTGCCTGTGCGGCAGCATAGCGGTCCTGTGACAGGATTGCTCCCGTAAGTCCGTAAATACTATCGTCTACCAGCTTCAGAGTTTCTTCCCACTGGTTGTCATCATAAAGATAAATTGTTACTACCGGTCCAAATAATTCAGTACACATTGTGCTGTATTTTGGATTGGTGGTTAGGATCACTGTAGGCTGAATAAAATATCCTTTTGATTTATCATAATCTCCTCCCACAACGATTTCAGCATCATCATCTTCTTTTGCCTGGTCTATATAAGAAGCCAGTTTGTCAAAAGAACCTTCGTGAATAACCGCGGTGATAAAGTTCTTCATATCTTCCGGAGATCCCATTTTAAATGACTTCACGTCTTCTATAACAAAATCTTTCACCTCTGCCCACATACTTTGAGGAATATAAACTCTGGAAGCAGCGCTACATTTTTGTCCCTGGAACTCAAAAGCTCCTCTTGAAATAGCTGTTGCTACTTGTTTTGGTCTTGCACTTGGATGGGCAAGGATGAAATCCTTACCACCTGTTTCTCCCACAATACGTGGGTAAGTTTTATAGTTGTGGATGTTCTTTCCAATTTTTTCCCAGATTCCTTTGAAAACATCGGTACTACCTGTAAAGTGCACTCCGCTAAAATCACGGCTGGCGAGAACTGTATCTGTGATCATAACAGGATCTCCCATCACCATGTTGATTACTCCATCCGGCAAACCTGCCTCTTTAAAGATCTCCATGATCACCTGGGCAGAATATACCTGGCTGTCACTAGGTTTCCAAACCACTACATTCCCCATTAAAGCGGCACTGGCAGGAAGGTTTCCTGCTATTGCGGTAAAGTTGAACGGAGTAATAGCGTATACAAATCCTTCCAGTGGACGGTATTCCAGTCTATTCCAGGTACCAGGTAAAGATTCCGGTTGCTCTTCATAGATCTGGGCCATATATTCCACGTTGAAGGTCAGGAAATCAATAAGCTCACAAGCCGCATCGATCTCTGCCTGGAAAATATTCTTTGACTGGCCAATCATAGTCGCTGCATTGATCTTTGACCTGTACGGGCCTGCAATAAGATCTGCCGCCTTTAAGAAAATGGCTGCTCTTTGTTCCCACTCAAGATCTGCCCATTTGGTGCGGGCTTCAAGAGCTGTGGAAATTGCTTTCTCTATATGTCCTTTGTTCGCCTTGTGGAAGGTTCCCAGGTTATGTTTATGATCGTGAGGAGGGTGCATTGTTGAGGTGTCACCACTCTTTATTTCCTCAGATCCTATATATAAAGGAACTTCTACCGTGGAGTTCCATAACTCTTTGTAGGTTTTTAATACTTCTTCTCTTTCGGGTGTTCCCGGAGCGTATGATTTTATTGGCTCATTCACTGCCGTAGGAACTTGAAAAAATCCTTTTCCCATAATATTTTTACTTTTTTAGTTTGAAATTTTAAGGTGCGTAAAGGTAAAAAAATTAACCGACTTAAACTTGAAGATATCCCTCTGGATTTTACCGATTTGGACTAAATTTACAGGGAATCTTTTTTCTGAAATATTTTGTGCACCGTTACTTTAATTCCGATTAAAACCGGCTTTGTCCTCACCTCAAATCGTGATGAAGCAGCCAATAGAAAAGCCGTTCCTCCACAGGTTTACCGCATGAATGGAGTTGCTATGGCTTTTCCGAAAGATAAAGCTGCCGGAGGAACCTGGATTGGGGTAAGTGAACATCAAAGACTTATTTGCCTTTTAAATGGTGCATTTGAAGATCATATAAGAGAAGTGCCTTACCGCAAGAGCAGGGGGGTGGTGGTCAAAGAAATGTTGGTACTTGCTGAAACCAAAGATGTTCTTGAGGATTATGTGCTTGATGGAATAGAGCCCTTTACCATAATTATGGTTGACTGGAGAACCGAACTTAGGTTCTGGGAGTTGGTTTGGGATGGAGAGCAAAAGCATATTTCCCGTCTACCGCTTCAGGAGCACGTATGGTCGTCTACTCCTTTATATAGTGCTGCGATGAGGGCGAAAAGGAGAAACTGGTTTGATGAACTGAAAAATTCTTCAGCTTTATCTCCTGCTGAAATCTGGGAGTTCCATCACACGGGAGGGGAAGGTAATC
>DATHWA010000167.1:0-3400 GCA_035461025.1 Gillisia sp.
CACCAACATCAACGAGTGGTTCATCTTTGACGCCAATATCTTTGAAAAGTCCTTTGCCCAGAACAAAAAGCTGGTTGCGCAGTTTATAGATTTTGAATCCGGAAGGCTTGCAGGAAAAAATACCGACTTCTTCTACAGGGAAATAGCCGAACCTTTTATTGCCGAAATGCAGCACGAAGTCCAGTTTACTTACTTTGACATTCGCAATTACGAAAAACCCCTGCGGAATAATAATCCGAAGGATGATAATAAGCTGATAGCCCTCTTCAAACTCCTGTCGCCGGAACATCTGCTGAAGCTTCCATTCACCAATGACAGCAACAGCCTGGACAAACGGTTCTATGGCGAATTGCTGCATATTATAGGCCTTACCGAAACCAAACAGGGTGGCAAGAAATTAATTGAGCGCCAGAAGGAAGGCCAACGCAATACCGGTTCTTTCCTTGAAAATGCCATCATCCAGCTGGACAGCATGGACAAGATTGGCAGGTTGGAGAATCCTTCGCAGTTTGGAGATACACAACAGGAACGTCTTTTCAATGTAGGACTGGAGCTAAGTATTACCTGGCTTAACAGGATCCTGTTCCTTAAGTTGCTCGAGGCACAATTGATCACCTATCATAAAGGCGATAAATCTTATGAGTTTTTAGACTTTAAAAGGATAAGGGATTATGACGCTCTCAACCGTTTATTTTTCCAAGTGCTGGCACGGCAGTATTCTGAAAGGAATGAGGATGTAAAAAACCTTTTTGAAAAAGTACCGTATCTTAATTCCTCCCTGTTTGAACCTACCGAAATTGAACACACCACCCTTTTTATAAGCAATCTTGAAGATGGGAAATCACTTCCCATTTACAGCGCTACCGTTTTAAAGGATAAGAAAGGAAAAAAGCGCAGCGGCGAACTTAACGCACTGGAATATCTTTTTGAATTCCTCAACGCTTACGATTTTAGCAGTGAAGGGGGAGAAGCTATACAGGAAGATAATAAGACTCTTATTAACGCTTCTGTGCTGGGGCTTATTTTTGAAAAGATAAACGGTTATAAGGACGGCTCTTTCTTCACGCCCGGTTTTATCACAATGTATATGTGCCGCGAGACCATCAGGAAAGCGGTGGTGCAAAAGTTTAATGAAACCAAAGGATGGGAGTGTAAAGACCTGGATCAATTGTACGATCGTATAGAAGACCGCAAGGAAGCCAATGAGCTCATAAACAGTTTAAAAATTTGTGATCCGGCCGTAGGCTCGGGCCACTTTTTAGTCTCGGCGCTTAATGAGATGATCGCCATTAAAAATGACCTGAATATTCTCCAGGACCGCACAGGGAGACGGCTTAAGGAATACCAGGTGGAAGTGGTGAATGATGAACTCATCGTGACCGATGAGGACGGCGAACTCTTTGAGTACAACCCCACCTCAAAGGAAAGCCAGCGCATTCAGGAAGCACTTTTCCATGAGAAGCAAACCATCATTGAAAACTGCCTTTTTGGGGTAGACATCAACCCAAACTCGGTGAAGATTTGCAGGCTGCGGCTCTGGATAGAACTGCTGAAAAACGCTTATTACAAGAACGATACCGAGCTTGAGACTCTGCCCAATATTGACATTAACATCAAATGTGGTAACTCCCTCATAAGCCGATTTGACCTGGATGCAGATCTTAGCAAAGCGCTGAAGGACAGCAAATGGAATATAGACAGCTACCGCAACGCCGTAGACACCTATCGCAATGCCCAGACCAAGGAGCAGAAGCGGGAGATGGAAAAGATCATCCACGATATCAAGAATGACTTTAGAAGTGAGATCGCAGAAAATGATCCCAAGGTAAAACGCCTGCAAAAAGTAAAAGGCGAATTGTTTCTCTTGACCAACCAAACCCAGATGTTTGAGCTGTCAAAAAAGGAAAAAGCCGCGTGGAACAAAAAGCTGGAAAAACTTGCTGCGGAAAGCAAGAAACTGGATATCGAAATAAAGGAGATCAAAGACAACAAGATCTATGAGAATGCCTTTGAATGGCGCTTTGAATTTCCCGAAGTGCTGGATGATAAAGGGAATTATGTAGGCTTTGACGTGGTGATTGGGAATCCGCCTTATATACGACAGGAAGAACTTGGAGAGTTTAAAAATCATCTTCTATCTAACTACAAGGTTTTTACCTCAGGTGGTGACATTTTTTCTTATTTCTACGAATTGAGCCATAGCATACTTAAAGAGAGTGGTTTCTTTTCCTTTATTAATAATACGTTTGACAAAACCTCTGCAGGAAGGACATTAAGAGAATTTGTAAATTATAACTTCAGGTTTGACGTTTATATTGATTTTACAGATGTAGTAGTTTTTGAAGAAGCTACTACATATCCTATAATTATAATAAATCAAAAATCAACACTTAAGAGTAAATTTAAATTTTTCAAATACACCAAAAGCAATTTTTATAATAAAGAATTGCTCAACAAAAAATCTGCATTTTCAGAAGTAAGCCAGGATAATCTAAATGCAGCAGCTTGGAATTTTCTTAATGTTCAAGAACAAAACCTCTTAACTAAAATTCAAAAGCACAAAAACTTACGAGAGCTTTTTGGTAAATGCTATTATGGAATTAAAACAGCCCTGAATGAAGCTTTTGTTACCGAAAATGATCTAGGATCTTATTCCGTTTTAAAAAAGGTTTATGACGGGAGAGATCTTAAAAAGTGGACTTCACAGATTCCTTATAAAAAAATGATTGTTTTTGAAAGCAAATCAACAGTTACAAAATTTGGCAGGTTAAAAGAAGAACAAGCATTTATAAAAATGAAAGATGAATATCCCGAAATCTTTGAACATCTTGAACCCCACAAAGTAAAAGCGCTCAAACGATATGACCAAGGTGATTTTTGGTGGGAATTAAGAAATTGTGCTTATTACAATTTATTTGAGAAACCAAAAATCATTTTTCCAAATCTTCAAAACTCAAATAAATTTTCCTTAGATGAGACAGGTATTTATTTAAATGCACCAGCAGTTTTTTTACCAATGGACGATAAAGCATTATTAGCAATTTTGAACTCTAAAGTAATTTGGTACTTCCTGAAAAGTATTTGTGTAATAAGGAGTGGAGGATATATTGAGGTAAAACCTCAATATTTTGAACAAATTCCTATACCGGCAGTAGGGAATAACTTGAAAATAAAATTAACAAAGCTGAGCCAAGAAATTATAAATAAACTAAAAGAAAATCCCGCAGCGGACACCTCTTCCTTAGAAGCAGAAATTAACCGGCTTGTATATGACTTGTATGATTTGACGCAGGAAGAGATTCAAATTGTAGAAGGTTCATAGAAAAATGGCATTTTTTAGATTCTTTAATCATAAAAGGGTAACGGTAGCTAATATCGATTAAGTGTAATTAGCGTGCAT
>DATHWA010000168.1:0-7029 GCA_035461025.1 Gillisia sp.
TATTCATATCCTCCAATGCTCCGGCCGCATGTAAGGCCTTAAGAGCATATATAATTACCGCATTACCTCCTTTCATATCATTTGCACCTGGACCTTTTCCAATATTTCCTTCGCGGGTAAAGGATTGAAATTCATGATCATCTTCAAAAACAGTATCTATATGTCCTATTAATAATATGGTTTTTCCTTTTCCTTTATTTATTTCAGCAAAAAGATGGCCTGCTCTACCCAGGCTGTCTGGCATAGTAATCCAACTGGTTTCAAAACCTAGAGCATCAAGTTCACTTTTATAGAGCACTCCCACTTCTTTTACCCCAGGCAAATTAAGAGTTCCACTGTTTATATTTACAGTCTTCTCCAGAAAACCTATTTGTTCCTGTTCATTCATTCGGAGATATTCAATTATAGCCTGTTCTTCAGTGGAGATTTCCTGAGCCTGAATGGAAATAACGAGAATAAAAAGGAAGAATGTAATAGTTTCTTTCATGTTTATAATTTTAAGTTGGTTATCAAATATATAGAAATAATACTTTTTAGTGAAATGTGGTGTTTTAAGGTATAACAAATCGATTGTAAGAGCCCGTTTGAACCTTACAGTCGCTGGAGAAAGCTTATAGGCTTTAAGACCTTAAAAAATTCCATATAATTTTTTTTGTGTATTATTTCTTTCTCTTTTTGAATGTCGTGATAAATTCAATGACGAGAGTAGGAGAAAAATATTTACCAACTACACTTATTATCTTCATGTTCATTCTAGCTACTAAAACAAAAAGTTCTTTCATATCGAATATAGTATTATTTCAGCTACTCTTTTAAGAGACTCTTCATTCCTTAGAAACTTTGCTTCATCCGGGTTTGAGAGAAAACAAATTTCAATAAGAATAGATGGTATTTCCTGGATAGTTTCTTTTAAGACCTGAAAATTTTTAAATTTTACACCTCTGGCGAAAAAGCCCGTTGTTTCAGCCAAACTGGTGTGTATTCGATGAGCAAGAAGAATAGCAGATGTTCTTTGAGCGGTATGTATTCCTGGTGAAACAAAGATCTCTATTCCCCTGGCAGTTGAAGAGGTCGAATGATTGAAGTGCAGTGAGATGAATAATTCTGCTTTAAGGGTTTCTGCCAGGGCAACTCTGTCACCTAAAGAAATAAGTGTATCTGCATATCTGGTAAGGTAAATTTCGTGATACCCTACTTTATTATTGAGGTTAAGTAATTCTTTTGCTAATCTAAGCGTGGTATCACTTTCCCTTTCTCCATTTATACCTATTGCTCCGGGATCCTTTCCCCCATGACCCGGATCAAGAACAACAATTTTGTTTTTATGGAAATTAAATTGTGTTTGAGCAGTAGTTCTTATTGAGAAACACATTACTACAAACAAGCAGCTGAAAAAAATCTTTTTTTCCATTTGAAAAACTTTTCTCTAAAGTGAGCGAAGCTTTTCAATTTTTATATCCGGAAGGAAAAATTAACGCAGACAACCGGTGGTTTATAGGTTTTTGATAAAATATTGGACAAAACCCAAGAAATCTTTCATTAAGATCATTTCAAGAAATGCAGAGAACCGGGAAAGAAAAAAATTAATGATTCTAATAAATTTTTAATATTTCCATAATTCTCAGACCTTTAAGAAGTTAAAATTCATCCTCTTAAAATCCAATCTGGATTTCCGAAATAAATTTCTCATCAGAATAATTTTAAAACAAAATCTGATGAAAAAATCTATCTACCCCACATTTTTTTTAATGCTTATTTCCTGCCCGCTTTTCGCGCAGATTGGCGGGATTGAAAATTCAGTGGCCGATATGGCCAATACGGTTCGTGCTATTTTTCCAATTATTCTTGCGGTGATCTTTCTCGTGGGCTTTCTCTTTAATGCCGGCCACTTCTTTGGAGAGAATGCTGATCTTAAAAAAGGTATCACCAGGGTCCTTGTTTTTGTTCTTATCGCCGGAGCAGTGGTTGGGATTTTTACTTATCTAATGGGAATTGTCGTCTAATGAAACGCTACGAGGTATATCGAAACATCAGGAAGCAGGCGATGATCTTTGGGTTGTCTCTGCCGCTTTTCGCGCTATTGATGATCGCTGTGATAGGTTCCCTGCTGGTGATCATCTTCTCTTTCAGTTTCTCTGTTGTGATTTCAGTTTTTGGACTTAATGCGGTCCTGTACATCTGTCTGCTAAAATTCTCTGCCAATCCGCAGCTTTTTCAGGTAGCACGTGTTTTTCCTAAGATTATTTCAGCTAAAAAATCAAGCCTTCTGGATTATGAGCAAGATTAATCTGTCCTTCATTCATCCCATTGCAGATGTTCAGGAGAATGTCATTTTCGCTAATAACGGCAATGTGGTACTCGCCTATGAAGCTCATTTGCCTGAGATCTATTCTTTATCTGAAAAGGATTTTGAGGACATCCACAGCGCGTGGTTCCAGGCTCTGAAATCCCTTCCAACCGGATGTGTAGTCCATAAGCAGGATATTTACCTGAAGAAGAAGTATTCTTCAGCAAAACTTCCCAACAGAACATTTCTTGAAAAGGCCACCTATGAGCATTTTAAAGACCGGGTGTATATGGACCATCGATCTTACATATTCTTTCTGTTTACCAGGAATAAAGCTCTGAACAATCCAAAGTTTGTAAATCCTTTCAGGAAAATTCAAAAAGGCCTTCCGCAGGTATTGGACGAAGACCTCAAGAGGTTTGAGGGAGTTGTAAATGATTCAGTGTCCTTCCTCAATAACAGCAGGAAACTGGAACTCCTGCCAATGAAGGCAGATGAGATACTAACGCTCACCAATACCTACTTCAACGGGTTCAATGAAGGTTTTGATACCAACATTATATTGGAGAAATCTAACATTGGTATTGCTGATAATCATTTTGATATCCTGGCGGTCAATAGTGAATTATGTTTTGGGGAGAGCGTGCAAAGCAGTAAGACCAATGACCGGTTTACATCTGATGATTTTGTGTTCCACCAGGGATTTATTGATGGACTTGGCCTCACACTAAATGAAAATCATATTGTGAACCAGATCATTTACCTGGACGACAAACAAAAGTGGAGAAAGCTGCTGGACAAGAAGGTGGAAGAGCTCAATAAGAGTTCCAACTTTGGCTCCCAGAACAAGGTGGTGCTGCAAAAAATCAAGCAAATTCTGGATAGGGTGAATGAAGATGATACTGCCAGGATTATTCGGGGACATCTTAATGTGATCTATTGGGATAAAGATCCTCATAAGCTGCCGTTGATAGGTTCCAGGATCAAAACCGAATTTAAGGAGCTGGATATTATTCCCTATTATCCAAAAGGGGAGGAGCGTAAGAATTATTTCTTAAACAGCTATTGCTGCTTTTCTTCCAACTTCTCCAATGAAGATCTTTATGTAACCGACCTGAAACATTCGCTGTGCCTGCTTATCAACAACAGCAATTACAAAAGCGATGGTAAAGGAATCATCTTCAATGATCGTGAACATAACATCCCTGTGCTTAAGGATGTCTGGGATGAAAAGAAAAGAAGGATAAAGGCCAGGAATTTTGCCATCTTCGCCCCTACAGGAGAGGGCAAATCCTTTCTGGCCAATAATATTCTGAGGCAGTATTTCGAAAATGGAGTGCGCCTGGTTATCATTGACTTGGGAGGTTCTTATACCAAATTTGCCAAGCTCTACCCACAACGGTATACGATTCTGCGCTATGAGAATGGTAAGAATCTGGGCATCAACCCATTCTATATAAGCAGCCCGGAAGACCTTACTGCGGAAAGACTGGAGGATCTTTCGGTTTTTCTGTTTGAATTAATGGCTGCAGGAATGGAGGTGACCAAAGCCCAGGCGGTTTCAGTTAAGAAGATCCTGCGCAGCTATTACCTGGAGGAGAAAAAGAATTACTCCCTGGAAAGTTTTTATGCTTTTATAGAAAAAAACAAGGACAGCCTATTGGAAGAGCTGAAGATCCATCCGGATTATTTCAACATTAATAATTTCCTGCACATTATGAGTGAATATGTTGGGGAGGGGATCTACAGTTTCCTATTTGAGGTGGGGGAAGACCAGACTTACAAGATCGAGGATAAGAAGCTAATCGTTTTTGAATTGGATGAGGTAAAGGATAATAAGGAAATCCTCTCTGTTATGCTGAAGCTGATAAAGTCGGCTATACAAAGAACCATCTGGAAAAACAGGGCAGAGAAGGGGATCATCTTATTTGATGAGTTCGCAAAACAACTGAAGTTTGAGAATGTGCTGGAAAGTGTGGAGTTCTATTATCAGGCGATCAGGAAACAAAATGGGGCGATTGGGATTATCCTTCAGTCAATCAATCAGCTTCCCAACAATTCCACATCAGCAAGTATCCTGGAGAACACACAGGTGATCTACAGCCTTCATAATGAAAAAGGCTATGAGGAGCTTAGGAAACGGTTGAATCTCTCAGCTCACGATCTAAATCAGCTGAAATCCATTAAGAACAACTTTATCGGGGAGAGAAAGTATACAGAGATGTTTATCAAAATTGGTAAGCAGAGTAATGTCTTTCGGCTTGAGGTCCCAAAAGAAGTGTATGCTGCTTATCTCACAGATGGAATAGAGAATGATGCAATAATGAAATTATACGAGGAACACGGGGATATGGAAAAAGCCATTCTTGAATTTGCCTCAAAGGAAAAATAATCAAAAACTAAAATTATGAAAACAAAACTAATCTTTCTTGGAATTGCCCTGCTCCTAAGTGTAAATGTAAGGGCGCAGGGGATGCCGGTCTATGATAATACAAATTTTATAAGCCTTGCAAAATCCCTAATTGAGTCGGCAAAACAGACCTCCCAGTTATTGAAGACAGTGGAATTTCTGAAAACTCAAAAGGAGAACATTGAGAAGGTAAACGATGTGATAAAACAGTTCCACGCCGTGCGGGAGCTTACCCGTAATAATCAGATTCTCTTTGAGGTGATACGGGATGACTTAAAGGAGATCCTTAATTCTCCATATATAAAGGCGGAGGAGATCACCCGTATCTCCCATTCTTTCAACTTAATAATTGAACAATCTCTCGAAGACCTGGATTTTATAGACCAGATCCTCACCAGCAACTTCTTAAAAATGACAGATACAGAAAGGGCTTTGGTGCTTAAGGAAAAGGAACTGCAATCCAGGGAAATGGTGGCAGAGATCCATCAAAAAACCCGAAGATACCGGGATATTATTTCCTTCAGGGAGATGCAGGATAAGGTCAATAACAGGAAAATTAATTACTAGGAATGGCCGGTATATTTTTAGGGATAGGCCTAGAGTATGTGGACGCTGTTTTTCAAACCATCAAAAGCAGTGAGTTCTCCCAGTACACCATTACCGGAATAAAGACACTTGCCGTATTATTCTTCCTGGTCAATATCCTCAAGAAATATTATGAAGGGGTGGCAGAAAAGGATGGCTACACCTGGGGTCTGAGTCCCGGGGAGCTGGTAAAGAATTTCGTGATAGTGTTATTGGTGATCTTTTCTACCCAGATCCTGGGATTCTTTGATGCAATCCTGGTGAGTGTGGAAACCCAATATAAGGATACGGCGCCTGCGCTCATTCCGCTGCAATTGCAGGATATAGATATTGAAATGGACGTTGGTGCACTTGAAGCAGCGAAGAAGGCAATGGCGTTGCTTTATGAAGCTCTGGTAACCCCACTATACCCGGTTAAGGTTATTGCCTTTGTAGTGGGATTGTTCCTCTGGGTACTGGATCTTTTTATTTATCCATTGTTTTTGGCAGAGCGGTATTTTCTATTAGGAATAATGCAGGCATTCTTTCCACTGGTAATCAGCCTGGCGGTTTTTGAAAAATTTAGATCTCTGGCGTATAATTTCTTTAGACTCTATACTGCCGTGTATATGCTGGTTCCGGCATTTTTCCTGGTGAATGTATTCGTCAATAACCTGTATGCGGAGATCAATGCAAATTTCTGGAGTAATCTTCTGGGAACCACAACAGATAATAACATTATCAGGATAATCATAGAAGCCGGCTCCATTGCTTTTATAGTATTCCTGAAGTTTAAACTGTATGCCAGGGCAACCTCTTTCACCTTAAGACTATTTACCTAATCGCTAAAAGAAACAATATGAAAACACCATATAAAAATATATACGAGGTTTTAAGGCTGAATAGGTTTATAGTCCTCATCACAGTGGCAGGAGCTATGGTTTCCGGGATCTTCTTTGGGTGGATGGTGTATGACATCAACCGTACAGCTTTAAATAATTCCTTTGCCGTTAATACAGATGGGAGCATTATTCCTCTTAAATGGGTATCGCAGCAGGAAAATCTGCAGGTGGAAGCCCTGGCGCATCTGGAACTGTTCCACTCCTGGTTCTATAACATCGATGCCAGTAACTACCAGCGCAACCTAGAGAAAGCTTTATGGCTTGGGAACAGTTCTGTAGATAACCTGTACCGTCAAAAGAAAGCAGATGGCGTATACAACCGCCTTCTTCAGTATTCCCTTGTTCAGCGTGTGGTTAGTATAGAATCTGAAGTGGACATCCAACAGGAACCATATAACTTCAGGACGAGAACTGTTTTTGAAGTGAACCGGGGGAAAGTGGTAGATAGATATGAATTGATCTCCAGCGGAAATCTAATTAAAGTGGACAGACATTTCCCTAACAATTCCCACGGATTACTCATTACTAACTATTTCGAAAACTCACTAAAAAAACTGAACAATGAAAATTGAAAAGAACAAGATCGTATTCGGCTCTGTGCTGGCGGTAGTAGTCATATTTATAGTGGGTTACAGCCTGCTGATATTTGGTGGAGATGACGACAGTTCCACTGAGCTGAAGGAAACCCTCATCCCGGACCTGGAACAGGAGGAAAGAGATTTTAGATCAAAACTTGATGCCGTAAATGCATTGAAGGAGGAGCGGGAGATAACTGCCCCCAGCATCTATGACGAAAGGTTTTTAGATTCCCTCGGATATTATGATCCCGATCTGCGGAACAAGAGAAAGGAACAAATCGTGGATAG
>DATHWA010000169.1:0-6947 GCA_035461025.1 Gillisia sp.
TTTCCGTAGAAAAGATTAGTATCTGTTACAGGCTCCTTTAACACGATTACTGAATCTATTGCAATTGTTCTATCATTAATAATAGGACGAAAGGTGGTATAAAATCCTTTTTTACTGGTAACCCCTCCGGCACCGCCAAAAGTGTACTCCACATCCTCCTTGTCGCCATCAAATTCTTTTTGGTGCTGTAAGAGGTATATATTGTAAAGCATCGTCTTATTAGCGCCCGTATCAAATGTGTACACTCCAGCACCGTTTTGATTCTTAAGATATAACAGCGGAGTAAGAAAGTCCAGTGCCAGGTTCTGCTCTTTTGTAGTTGTTTGTTCAAGGGGAACAATAAACCTGTCATCCTTTGTGATATGGATTTCGTCCAATGCTTCCAGTATTGGGAAGCCTAAAATCCCATTGATTTGAAAGTCTATCTGCTCGAATGCCAGGGCTTCATCCGGAAATACAAGAAAGACTGCATTTTCTATGGTAACCGGCCCTAACTTTATTTCAGGAGCAATACCTATCCGGGAGATGATCTTATCCCCTGTAATCGCATTTACTTCAAAGCTTCCGTCTAATAATTCAACCCCGAATTCTTCAGCAGTAGATTCTGTAATGGTGGAAATATTTGCGCCGGTATCAAAAATAAAGTTTCTTTCAGCATTACCTGAAGAATCCAGTAGATTTTGCAACCCCGCCTTATCTCTGGTAATTGGTATTTCTAATGTCTGATCTTTAATTATATTTTGCTTTGGCTGATCCTGCAGAGCCTTCCAGATGAGCAGTGTATTTTCAAAATTCTTTTTTTCGGCTTCTGTTATGTAATGATCGTAGTCCAGGAGTAATTTTTTCAGGGAATTATACGCCTTCTTATATTCATATTCCCGGGAATAATTTATATGTGCAAGCGCTTCGATCTTATATTTAATTGAATCGGTTAACTGCTTCTCATAATGGGAAAATAATTCTTCAGCTTTTTGGGCTGAAGATTTTGACTGATTAAAAGCGTGATCAAGAAACACTCCTGCTTTCAACCGGTCAAATTGTGATGAATTATCATATTGCTGTTTATACAGATCCCTTGCAGCAAAATAGTTTTTTTGTGTTATAAGCGAATCCATTGTTGCAAAGATTTCACTTCTGTCACTACTCTCCGTAGTTAGTGACCTGCAGGAATAATTTAAAAAACTCAAAAGGAGAAATAACGGAGCCAATATTGAGAAAAGCTTTTTCATAAACCACAGGTTCTTCCAGGACTTGCAAAAGGAAGTCAGGGTAAAAATAAAAAAGATTATCGGTCTTTCCGGAACATAAAAAAAGCCCACTTCCGCAAGGAAGTGGGCTATATATAAAGGTCTAGACTCTAGACTCTAGATTCTAGCATCTATTTACTACATCATTCCGGGCATTCCGCCGCCCATTCCGCCTGGCATTCCGCCACCGGCGCTATCTTCTTTGATGTCAACAAGTGCACACTCTGTAGTAAGGATCATTCCGGCTACAGAAGCTGCATTCTCAAGAGCAATTCTGGTTACTTTCTTAGGATCAATAATACCTGCAGTCATCATATCTACGAAAGTATTTGTCTTGGCATCATAACCGTAGTTATCCTTACCTTCCAGTACCTTGTTGATAACAACAGAACCTTCACCACCTGCATTTTCTACAATTGTACGCAATGGCGATTCAATCGCTTTGTTTACAATTTGTATACCTGTATTTTCATCAGGATTTTCACCTTTTAGACCTTCCAATGCTTTTTTAGCACGTACAAAAGCAACACCACCACCGGCAACAATGCCTTCCTCAATGGCTGCACGAGTTGCATTCAATGCATCATCCACACGGTCTTTTTTCTCTTTCATTTCAACTTCTGATGCTGCACCTACATAAAGTACGGCAACCCCACCTGAAAGTTTAGCAAGACGCTCCTGTAGTTTTTCCTTATCATAGTCAGATGTAGTAGACTCGATTTGAGCCTTTATCTGGTTTACGCGTTCTTTAATAGCATTTTGATCACCGGCACCGTTTACAACAGTTGTGTTATCCTTGTCTATTGCAACTTTCTCTGCAGTACCAAGCATATCAAGAGTGGCATTCTCTAAAGAAAATCCTCTTTCTTCACTAATTACAGTACCACCGGTAAGAGTAGCGATATCTTCCAGCATTGCTTTTCTACGGTCACCAAAGCCCGGAGCTTTTACAGCTGCGATCTTAAGGGAACCACGAAGTTTGTTTACCACAAGGGTTGCAAGAGCTTCCCCGTCCACATCCTCTGCAATGATCAATAATGGTTTTCCACTTTGAGCAACCGGCTCAAGAACAGGAAGAAGGTCTTTCATAGAAGAGATCTTCTTGTCATATAGAAGAATATATGGGTCTTCAAGATCTGAAGTCATTTTCTCGCTGTTGGTAACAAAATAAGGAGAAAGGTAACCGCGGTCAAACTGCATTCCTTCAACCACATCAACGTGGGTTTCGGTTCCTTTTGCCTCTTCAACAGTGATTACACCGTCTTTTCCAACTTTGTCAAAAGCCTGGGCGATAAGTTCCCCAATATGATCGTCATTGTTGGCAGAGATAGAAGCTACCTGCTTTATTTTTTCTGAAGAGTTTCCTACTTCTTTTGTCTGCTCTGAAAGGTTGTCTGTGATTGCCTGTACAGCTTTATCTATTCCTCGTTTAAGGTCCATTGGGTTTGCACCGGCAGCAACGTTCTTCAAACCTTCTTTTACGATAGCCTGAGCAAGAACTGTGGCGGTGGTAGTACCATCACCTGCAAGGTCATTGGTTTTGGAAGCTACTTCCTTTACCATTTGAGCTCCCATGTTCTCTAATGCATCTTCAAGTTCTATTTCCTTTGCAACACTTACCCCATCCTTGGTTACTGTAGGTGCTCCAAAAGATTTGCTTATGATCACGTTACGACCCTTAGGTCCTAAAGTTACTTTTACTGCATTTGCCAATGCATCTACCCCACGCTTAATTCCGTCGCGGGCTTCAAGATTGTATTTAATATCTTTTGCCATTTTATTATTCTGTTTTTAATTCCCGGCTCACAGAGCCCGGAATGGTTGTTAATCTTTAATTTCTTGTTAGTTAAAAAGCTGTCTCAGGAGAGAGACAGGAGAGAATTTACACAATTGCAAGAATATCGTCTTCCCGCATGATTAAATAATCTTTCCCTTCCAATTTAAGCTCGGTACCGGCATATTTACCATAAAGCACTTCATCTCCAACCTGTACGGTCATTTCATGCTTTTTGCTGCCCTTACCAACGGCAACAACTTTACCTTTTTGAGGTTTTTCCTTTGCTGTTTCTGGAATATAAATACCGGAGGCTGTTTTAGTCTCGGCGGCTGCAGGTTCAATAACAACCCTGTCTGAAAGAGGTTTAATGTTTAAAGCCATTTGTGTAATGTATTTTTAGTTAATTAAATTTAAAGTATGTGGTGGTATAATTGACCAAAATTGTGCCATCCGGTATTATCTGACATTAAGCAAAAAAAAATGCCAGCTTGTCATAAGCTGGCATCTTGAAATGTCTTTGTTTGCGGCTAGTTTGTCCCTTGTTCTTCAGGATTTTCTACCGGAGTCTGGATTGGTGCAGGGATGTTGGTTTCAACTTCCGGTTGCCCGTTGATCACACGTGATTCCCCTACTCCTGTACCATCAAGTATAGTAACATTGGATAGCAGGATCAAAACCAATAATAAGGTAGCCAGGGTCCAGGTACTTTTATCAAGAAAGTCTGTTGTTTTCTTTACTCCCCCAAGCTGCGCTCCGCCGCCTCCTCCAAATGAAGAAGATAGCCCGCCGCCTTTAGGGTTCTGTACCATAATTACTACAACCAGCAAAAATGCTACGATGATTATCAATGCTAAAAAAATAGTGAAAGTGCTCATTCTGTACCTGTATTATTATCCTGTAATTTCTTAATTGCCCGAATTTGGTCTGCAAAGAAACCACTTTTTTCGGGATTTTTCAAAATTAAAATTTTATATGCCTGTATGGCTTTTTTATAATTTTTCTGCTCCATGTAAACTCTCGCCAATGTCTCTGTCATCAAGGCCTCCGGAGGGGTGATGCTATCTTTTGCAAGATTGGTTGTTATAGCGGGTTTTGTTGGAGAGATGCGCGGACTTTTAGAAATAAAGTCGTCAATAAGCTCAAATTTTCGCTCCCTTGTTTTAGTGGTTTCCTCATCCTCTCTTTCCACCGGTTTTGCTCTTGTAAGACGCAGCCATTCAGAAAAAGAGTGTGCTTCACTGGCATTAAATTCCAACGGACTTCCCGGTTCTGGGATTTCCTCCACTTTAGTTTGAGCAGGTATTTGCTTTTCTTCTTCCGGTTTGGGGGTGGGAGGAGGGGCAGGCCTTTCAAAAAGATTGGGATCCAGGACCCTGTCACTTTCTGTTTTCTTCATTTTTATGGCCTCATCTATCGCGATGCTTTTATGGCCAAAAACTTCTTCGGCTTCAAAAACAGTGATATTGCGCAGCTGTTCTTCCTGCAGTTTAATTTGTTGCGCTATCCTGTCCTGGTTAAATGCTTCAGAAGTAATAAAATCAAATAGTACGCTCCTGTCTGTAGTGTAAGCCGCCGTTTTCCTTAATTCGTGATTATAACTGAAGCTTTTTTCTGAATATAAACCTTTAAGATAAACGGCCCTTGCAGCCTGAAAATACGGATATTTTTCAAGGATCTTCTCCAATTCCCCGGTTTGCTGCGAAGTAACAGTAGCCGGATTTTCAAGTAAATGGATAAGTTCCTCTTGATTCATTACCAGTTTGTAAGGGATGCGTTAAAAATATCCTGGGTAATCCTTGTGAAGATCTCATCCAGGGCAGTATCCAGAACTCCTCCTCGTAATTGCGCACCTGCTCCATAATCAAAGTAAAAGGAGAATCTCCTGTCAAAATCATTGTTGGGCTCCAGGCTGTTATAAAACCTAACCTGTACCGTAATGGTCAACCTGTTCTGTGCCGCACGGTTATCTGAGGTTGCGGTCATTGGAGCCTCATAGAAGTCTACTATCTCCCCTTCATACACCAGGTCTCCGCCGGAATTTGTAAGACTGAGGTTTGTTTGGTTCAGGATGAGGTCCTGCAGGCGGTTGGTAAAGTCCCTGTCAATTCCCGGCTCTACAATATCGGCTGCATTCTCAAAGAAATTCACCTGGAAAGTAGAGGCCCCTCCGGTATCTGCTCCAGTAAATGAATACATCCCACAGGACTGAAAAGTGAGGAGAAATATCGGTAATAGAAAATAAATAAGTTTCTTCATTAAAATTGTTCCTTATCCCGGAAACGGTAATTACAAATTATATTGTTTGATCTTTCTATATAAGGTACGTTCGCTTATCCCAAGTTCTTCAGCAGCATTTTTTCGTTTGCCGTTATGGCGTTCCAAAGATTTTTTAATAAGCTCCAGTTCCTTATCCTGTAATGAAAGGGTTTCCTCTTCCTGAATCTCTTCAGCAAAATAATATTTATCCTCCAGTTCCTTTTCCCGTTCGCGCTCGCGTTCCCTGTCCCTGGATTTTTGAGCTATTTGTAATACCTCAAGGTTCTCTTCTTTAATATCTTCAATTTCTTCATTGGAGTCTCCATTGCCATATATTTTGTCAATAAGCCCTTCGTGTTCCTCCTGCACCTTCTGGTAATTCCCACTTTCCATAAGTTCCATGGTAAGTTTTTTAAGGTCATTGAGATCGCTTTTCATATCAAACAATACTTTATAGAGTATCTCCCGCTCATTGCTGAAATCCCCTTCTTTTTTCTTGTCTGAAATAACTGCCGGAAGATTACTTCCTATATCCGGAAGATAATGCCTTAATCCTGCTCCGTCAATATTTCTTTCCTGCTCCAGGACAGAGATCTGCTCTGCCACATTCCGAAGCTGACGAATGTTCCCGCCCCAGCGGTATTTTTGCAACAGTTCCACGGCATCGTCTTCAAGCCTTATCGTGGGCATTTTGTATTTAAGAGCAAAATCTGCAGCAAATTTTCTGAAAAGAAGGTGGATATCATCCTTTCTCTCCCTAAGAGGAGGCAGGTTGATCTCCACGGTGCTTAACCTGTAATAAAGGTCTTCCCTGAATTTGTCTTTTTTAATAGCATCAAACATGTTGAGGTTGGTGGCCGCTACAATTCGCACATTCGTTTTTTGAACTTTTGAAGAACCTACTTTAATAAATTCCCCGTTTTCTAAAACTCTCAATAACCTTACCTGGGTGGTAAGTGGAAGTTCTCCAACTTCATCCAGGAAGATGGTACCCCCGTCTGCCACCTCAAAATATCCGTTTCGGGTTGCGGTAGCTCCTGTAAAAGCACCTTTTTCGTGTCCGAATAGTTCGCTGTCTATTGTCCCTTCCGGGATAGCACCGCAGTTTACCGCAATGTATTTTCCGTGCTTTCTGTGTGAGAGCGCGTGAATGATCTTTGGAATGCTTTCCTTACCAACCCCGCTTTCCCCGGTTACCAATACCGAAATATCTGTAGGAGCAACCTGTATAGCTTTTTCTACTGCGCGGTTAAGCTTTGGGTCATTCCCAATGATCTCAAACCGCTGTTTTATCGCCTGAACTGATTCCATAAGCCCCCTAGCCCCCAAAGGGGGAATTGTTTTTATTTTTATTTATCTTTTTCTTCATTGTAATCAGTTTCTTATACTCAAATTCCAAATTCCAAATTCCAAATTTCAAAACCCAAATTCCAAATTCCAAATTCCAAAAAGTAATTAGGCACGAATGCACAAATAAGGAATTTTTCTTTTATTCTCTGAGTCAGTTTTTTTTTTAACTCCTAACTCCTAACTCCTAACCTCCACTTAATACTCAATACTCACTACTAATTACTATACCGGATTGCCTTCCCTTTTAAAGTCGCGCTCGTACAATCTGTGATCTCAACCATCACAAAATCTCCAACTTTATAATGTTCCTTCGGGAA
>DATHWA010000170.1:0-7776 GCA_035461025.1 Gillisia sp.
ATAGAGGTGGAAGTGAAGAATATTGACGATACCACTATTCCACCGGGAAAGGCAATTGCAGAGCTTGATTTTAACCTCTATGGTGGTATTTACAGGAATGTCCAGCTCATAAAAACGAACAAGATATATATGACCAATGCTGTAGATGCAAAGGTTGAAGGCGGTGGCGGTATATATTTTCACACTGCCAATGCTACAAGGAAATCGGCCAGCGGTAAGGTGACAGTGCACGTACAAAATGACACCCAGCGGGAGCAAAACATTAAATTACAGTATTCCCTGTTAACCCGCGAGGGGGATATTAAGAGATTTTACGCAAGTATAAGAGGCCAGGGACATTCAAAAGTAGGAGGAGGGGAGGCAGTTTCCCTAAGCCTTAATTATAAAATTGAAAACCCTTTGCTGTGGACGGTTGATGATCCCAATCTTTATACGCTTACTGTAGATGTTCTTGCAGATGATAAAATAATAGATTCCCAGTCTTTAAAAGTCGGCATACGGGAAATAGCTCTTACGGGAGAAGCTTTCTTCCTTAACGGGGAGGAGTTATTTATTAACGGGACCAACAGGCATCAGGAATATCCATATGTAGGTTATGCCCTTTCTAATGAAGCACAGTATAGGGATGCTTACAAAATAAAACAGGCCGGGTTTAATTTTGTCCGTCTTTCGCATTATCCACATGCCACAGCATTCCTGGAGGCGTGTGATGAATTAGGATTGTTGGTTATGAACGCTATCCCGGGCTGGCAATACTATGAGGAGGGGGAGTTTGTAGAGAATGCCATCCAGGATATCCGGGATATGGCAAAAAGGGACAGGAACCACCCCAGTGTGGTTTTTTGGGAGAATTCCCTCAATGAATCCGGAATGACAGAGGAATTTATGGAAAGGGCGAATGAAGTTCTAAAAGCCGAATTACCATTTGATAACACCTTTACCGCGGGTTGGATAGACCATCCTTCATATGACCTGTTCATCCCGGCAAGACAGCATGCGCAGCCACCCCTTTACTGGAATGGATATAACACTCCTAACAGGCCTATTTTGATAGCGGAATATGGGGATTGGGAATATTATGCACAAAATGCCGGTCTTAATCAAACCGCCTTTAGCAACTTGCAGGAGGAGGAAAGAACGAGCAGGAAATTGCGAAGTAGTGGGGAGTCCGGTCTTTTACAACAAGCCTTAAATTACCAGGAAGCCTTCAACTCCAATTTAAAAGGAAAACAAACTATTGGACATTCCAACTGGTTAATGTTTGATTACAACCGGGGGTATGCAGATGATCTGGAGGCTTCAGGAATAGCCGATATTTTCAGAATTCCAAAATTCAGCTTTTACTTTTACCGAAGTCAGAAATCCCCGGGTGAAGGGAATTTTTCAGAACCAATGGTATTTATCGCCAGTTACTGGACCCCACGTTCCACAACTTCAGTAAAAGTATTTAGTAATACCCAGCAGGTCGCCCTGTATTTGAATGGGGAACTTATTGACCAAAGATCCCCGGAGATCAATGAAATATCCTACGAACTTCCACATCCTCCTTTTGTTTTTGATGTGGATAGATACGTGCCGGGTACTTTAAAAGCGGTGGGGATCATTGACGGGGAAGAGGTGGCAACCCATGTAGTCCGTACCCCTCGTGCCCCGGCAGGATTGCAACTAGCTGTAGATTATTCTCAAAAAGTCATAGCACCTAATTCCCCGGACGTGTTTTTTGTTTATGCAATGATCGTGGATGAAGAGGGTACAGTGATCCCTACTGCCAATCCACGAATAGCGTTTTCCCTGGAAGATAATGCAGAGGGTGCAGAGATTATTGGGGGGAATGCTGTGAAAGCAGTAGCAGGGATTGCAACCATCCTGGTGAGGACAGAGCACTTTAACGGGTCCTTAAAAGTCAAAGCTGCCGCAGCGGGGTTGGGAGAAGCAACAATTGAAGTGAAAAATCCTTAATTAATGACATTAGCATATATCAGGTTAAAGCAGCTAATTATTTTAAGCTGCTTTTTTTTCACATCTCTAACAATTGGACAATCCGCCGGACAAAACATTAAACAGGATGTTTACGTAGATGAAAACGGGGTGATGCGCTGGGGGCATAATGATGAAGAGGTAAAAGGTTTTGGAGTAAATTATTCTGCTCCCTTTGCTCACGGTTATCGTGCAGCAACACGATTGGGGGTCGATCTAAAAAAGGCCATAGACAATGATGTGTATCATTTTTCCCGATTGGGATTTGACCTTTACAGGATCCACGTTTGGGACACCGAAATAAGTGATGCTGAAGGAAATCTCCTTAAAAATGAACATTTAGAGTTGTTTGATTATTTGTTAAAACAACTGAAGGACAGGGATATTAATTTTGTGATCACTCCTATTGCGTATTGGGGCAACGGCTGGCCGGAACCTGATGAGGATACCCCCGGGTTCTCCCATAAATATGGAAAAGAGGGCAGCCTAACAGATCCTGCAGCGATAAAGGCGCAGGAAAATTATTTAGCACAATTCCTGGAGCACGTGAATCCACATACCGGTGTTGCTTACAAAGATGAGCCTAATATCATAGCTTTTGAGATCAGCAATGAACCGCATCACAAGGGCACTCCGGAAGAGGTTACAGATTTTGTGCAAAGAATGGTGACATCAATGAGAAGTACCGGCACCAAAAAGCCAATTTTTTACAATGTGAGTCACAGTACTCATCTCATGGAAGCGTATTTTGAAGCAGACATACAGGGAGGTACTTTCCAATGGTATCCAACAGGACTTGGATTTCAAAAGGAACTTGAGGGTAATTTACTTCCCAATGTTAATGATTATAATGTTCCCTTTAATGATGTGATTAAAGCCAATACTGCCGCAAAATTGGTTTATGAATTTGATGCGGCAGATGTGATGAAATCCTATATCTACCCGGCCATGGCAAGAAGTTTTAGAGAAGCGGGAATCCAGATTGCCACACATTTTGCCTGGGATCCTACCTATATGGCGCACGCAAATACAGAGTATAACACCCATTATATGAACCTGGCTTACACCCCACAGAAAGCACTGGCTTTAATGATAAGCGGAGAAGTTTTTCGTGAGGTCCCTATCAATAAAAGCTATGGGAAATATCCCGGAAATCTTGAATTTGAGGAATTCAGGATAAGTTATGAGGAGGATTTGGCGGAATTTAATTCAGCTGAAAAATTTTATTATACAAACACTACTACTTCCAATCCTTTATCTCTTGATGCCCTGAAGCATATTGCAGGTTATGGTAATTCTGAAGTTGTACAGTATGAAGGTAGGGGAGCATATTTTCTGGATAAATTGGAAGATGGGGTATGGCGTCTTGAAGTGATGCCGGATGCCATTTTGATAGACAACCCCTTCGGAAGGAATAACCTTGACAAAACAGTTGCGGTTATCAATTGGAAAAATTGGGAGATGAAGGTTGAATTGCCGGACCTGGGAGAAAATTTCAGTGTAATTACACTTAGCAGGGAAGAGGATGTGGTAAGCAGCAATGCAGGGAATTTTGAGATCACCCCGGGTACTTATTTACTTTCAGCAGCAGATAAAAAAATAACCTTTAATGGGGATGAACCGTGGAAGAATGGGGAATTACGTGACTTTTTTGCTCCTGAAACTACCGTAGAAAAGACTTACGTTCTACATAAACATATAGAAGAAGTAACTGAAAATTCTTCCCTGGAGATCAAGGCCGATATTGTGTCCAATGAGCCACTTGAAAAGGTGGAAGTATGGCTGCAAAACGGAAATGTATACGAAAGCCTCGAACTAAAACGGGGTAAAGGTTATGATTATAAGGCGGAAGTACCCCAAAGGCTTTTAAATAAAGGGTTTCTTACCTACCAGATTGTTGTAACAACTAAGGAAGGCAGCAGAACATTTCCTGCAGATGCAACCGGGAATCCCGGACAATGGGATTTCTATGAACAGGAAAAGTATGTGACCAGGGTAACAGGCAAGGAACAACCCTTATATATTTTTAATGCTGCCACAGATAAGGATTACATTGTTGGCCCCTGGAAACGCGGTAATCAATTGGTACCGGGACAAACTCCGGGAGAGGAAGCATACCAGGTGAGACTGGAAAAATTATTTGAGGAGGATGTGGAGAACAAAAATGCCAATCCACTTTATGATTACAGCTTTCGCTATAATTTTAAAAGAAAAATTGAAGGGAGAAAAAGCCAACTATCTGATTTTCAAATAATAAAGTTTAAGGCCAGAAGTCTTGAAGAAAAACCTAAAAAGATTAGAATAGCATTAATCGATAAGAATGGTGCTGCTTTTGGTCAAATAGTGGAACTTAATTCACAAAATAAAGAATATTCTTTAAAAATTAATGATCTTAAACCGGTAAAAACTGTAACTTTACCAAGACCATATCCTTCCTTCCTACCGTATTATTTTGATCATGAAATTGAGGGACCACTGAATATGGGAAATGTTGAAAGTCTGCAAATTTCGATTGGCCCGGGTTTAAAGGAGAGTGAATTTCAAGGCAATCATAAAATAGAATTTACAAGTTTTAGATTGGAGAAATAGGTGTTAAAAAAATGTCTCCAAGAATTGGGACTGCCGGATCTTTCCGGCAGTCTTTTTTATTTAAAGAGTAAGAAGCTGGGGCTATTGATGTTTATTTAAAATCTCTTACAGTTAATAATAAAAGAGCCCCCGGATTCCGGAGGCTCTTTTATTTAAATTAAAATTAAAAAGACTTAGTCCATAATGGAATATACGCTGTATGAATTACCCGGTGCTTCTATACTTACGCTCCCGTTATCACCTGTGACAGGAGAATAGTTTGTCTGGTATGTGTAATCCATGATTTTTTGGTTGTTCCAGCCAGTTGTAATATTCCTTCTTTTTGTGTTTCCGCTGGTATTGATGTAAAGAATAAGCCCCGGATTTGTGCCATTCCCGCTGCGCTTCATTACGTACTCATCGTTATCTACATAAAGAATTTCCACATCTCCTGTAGCAAGGGAGCTGTTAATTAGCATTAACTGCTTTAAACCTTCGTTGAAATTCTCGTTTTCATAATCTGAATAAAAAATAGTAGGATACCCGGGATGAGTTAGAATAAAAGCATAAGCTTTCATTTTATTTCCTACAGAGATGTTATTGTCTTCATTTTGATCTTTTTCTGTATCGTGATTGGCTGTGAAAGTTACCGCTTTATCCGGATAATTTTGCCAAACCATATGCCTTTCTAAAATGGTAAGATCGTTATGCCTGTCAAAAGCTTCATCCATTTTGTAGAAGGCAGCAAAATCAAATACCGAAATCCCGGTTTCTTCAATGTAATCTTCAAGCACATCCGGGTTTCCATCCCAAAGTTCGGCTACACCAAATCCTCCTACGGCTTCCATCCATTCATTAATCACCCAGGATTCAAAGCCAAGTACATAATCAAATCTCCAACCGTCAAATCCTACCTCGTTTTTATAATAATTGGCTACAGAATAATCTGCTTTCCATAACCAGTTTTGTACATATTCCTGGTTGTGATCCAGGTTGGTCTCCTCATAGAATAGAGATCCATCGTCATATTGACTGGTACTGTTAGGATAGAAATTTTCAAAATCCCGATTGAATTTACCGGATGCATTTCCATGCTCTTCATCAAATAAGGTATATGTATCCTTTTCCCTGTAAGGATTCCATTCAAGGCCTCCACCGGAGTTGTGATTAAGTACAATATCGGCAATCACTTCTATGTCATTGGCATGTGCTTCCGCAATAAGGTCATCAAGTTCTTCCCTTGTTCCAAATCTCGTTGGAAGTGTACCGTGCTGCATATATTCTCCCAGGTCAAAATAATCTGATGGGTCATAACCCATAGAATACCCTCCGGATTGTCCTTTGGAAGCCGGTGGAATCCATATTCGGTTTACTCCGGCATCTGCCCAGCCGGCAATTTTCTCATTAATTGTTTCCCACCATTCGTGACGTGGTTCCACATCCCAATAAAAAGCCTGCATCATAACTCCGGTACCATTATTATAATCGGCAAGATTAAGGGCACCAGGTGCAGCGGGTTCCTCCGGTACTTCCGGAACCTGGCCCGGATTTTCATCTGTAGGATCTACAGGATCATCGCTGGAACAGGCATTAAAACTCAGTGCCATAGAGATCACCGCTCCAAAAATTAAAAATCTTTTTTTCATTACTATTATTTTTCTGAATTAAAAAAAGCTGTCCGGGAACAAACCAGACCTTAGTCCTGTCATACATCCCAAACAGCTTTTTAATTATATTACTAAAACTTTATTCTACTGCAATAAAAATGTATCGCTTGCTTAGGTCGTTAAACCAAACATCATAAGTACCTCCAGATACCGGAATGTTTGGACCGCCCTGAGTTGCCTGACCACTCACAGCCGTATTTCCTCCCCATTCATCTACCCAATCATCATCTGCACGGAATTTTGCTTCGCCATCTGCCAATTCAATTCCGCGAAGGTACCAGATATGTGGATCAAAATCAGATTGCGTCATATCCTGGTCTGCGTCCCATCCATCTGCCGTTGCATCTCCAATTATACCAATGGTTGCATAAGTAGGTTCTTCACTTCTTCCTTCAAATGGTTCTACATTATAAGTCATCTCATCAAGATTAACCGTGATAATGTAGTACCTGTCTGCATCTACAGGAATTGCCGCAGGATCTGGATCACTTTCTGTCTCTCTGAAAAGCAGGGTTCCATTTTCTCCTCCATATTGAGGTGCCCATTGTCCTTTAACCTCGATTAGTTTCCAGAACATATCTGCCCCACCTTTAAGTCTACCTGTGTAGTAGTATAGGTTTGGATTTTCAGGATCTCTGAATAAAGGGTAGTTGTTGCTGTTGGCAGAATTATTCCACTCCGTTGGCGTGGCACTTCCAACCAGGAACAGGTTCTTAAACACTTCTTCCTCTTCTCCAACTGTTTCCGGGAGTAATACTGTAATAGACCTTTCTTCAGAAGAAACATTCAATGGGTTACCACCGTCATTTCCTGCATAGGCTCTTACCCTGAAGAATAATTGCCCAATATTTGGAGCATCGGTATCTGGATCATTATCCAACCCGGCATCAATTGCAAGGTTTCTTAGCTGGTTTACTGTCACCGCAAGATTGTTACCGCCTGTTGCTCCAAGTACATCAAAAGTTTCAAAAGATGGATCTACTGTTCCCTGCAATTCATAAGTGATATTGGTAGGAACTTCGAAATCTACGGTGTTCCACACAAACCGCTCGGCTACATTCGTGCCGGTACCAGCGGTTAAGATATAAGTCTCGTTAAAAGTATTAAGGAAATTGATTCCTTCAAGATCGGGTTGTGCAATAAATACAACGTCATCGTCACTTGTACAGGAAGAGATTCCCGCAAATGCTACAAATGCCAATAATAAAATTGATAATTTTTTCATTTTAATTTTTTTAATATTAATAACCGGGGTTTTGAGTCAAATTGGTATTTACACCCAGTTCCGCTGCGGGAATAGGGAATATGTTTCTGAAAGCTGATGTAGTGGCCCCCTGGGGAACGCCACCTTTAAAGGCCCAGATTCCATTTTCAGAAAACCTGTTAAACCTTATAAGATCTGTTCTGCGATGCCCTTCCCAGTAAAGTTCCCTGGCTCTTTCATCCAGGATCAAACCAAGGTTTAGATCTCCGGCTGCAATATCACCGCTGTTATCTCCATAAGCTCGTTCTCTAAGTTCATTAATGTAGGTAACGGCCTGCCCGTTGCTGCCACCGCCGCCTC
>DATHWA010000171.1:0-11839 GCA_035461025.1 Gillisia sp.
GCGGAACCTTTTTTCGGGCGACAAAGGATCTCTGGCGAAGGGGAGTTTGTGAGATTACCTTTGTAAATGGACCAGATAAGAAGCGTTCCGGATTCTTGGGTAATGTGATGTTACTTTTTAGACCTTGCAACTGACTCTTCCCACGTTACCGGGGATTGATCCCGTTAATTTTCGGGATTCACTTTTTTGGCGATGACAACAAATGACTACTTACCAAAGAAGTATAAGTAGCCTTTCTAGAAAACCTCACAGGTTGTTGAATCTGTGAGGTTTGGGAGTGAATGAAAGGAAATCTCATTTTTATTAGACCCAAACATTTGGTTTCGATCTACGGTTAAACAGGTTAGAAGATTACAGCCTACCCGGGCGGGCATAAAATTTAAATTCCTCTAAAATTTTGGGAATGATAGTTTTATGGAATAAGAAAGGTGTTTTCCCACTCTTCTTCCTTTTTCGTAAACAAAGCTCTTAGTCTGTTAGGCTCGGCACGTAACTTAAGGTATTCAATAACTGTTGGAACAAATTCGAGCAAGGCAAAGTTGAGGTCTTCTGTTCTTTTCACCGCAAGAGGATTCTTTATCTTTTTTCCGGGTGGATACATGGTATTATAATCATTGATGGACCTGCCGTCAATTTTAAGGCGATGGTCTTCCCAAAGCTCGTCATCTGTATGAAGAATGATCTTTCCTCTTAAAAAAACCTGAAGATGCAGGATAGGGTTATAAAAGACCACACTGGCAGCAGGATTCTTTCGAATTTGTTCCATTTTCGTGGACCTATTGTCTGTGTAAAACAGGAGATTTCTCTCAACTGTCACCCCCCTAAGGTTTACAAATCGTTGCTTAATTTGGGTTGGAGTTTCAAAAGTAGCCAGACTGCAAATATTGAACGGGTGGTTTTCCTCCTTAGCTCCACATTCAAGTTCTTTCCAGGTTTCAGTAAAAAGGTCGTTAAGCATAATAAGGTTTTAAGATCCCGGAATGAATAGGTTTGTTCAGGAAATGAATCTTTTTCAATATTCCCGGTATCTTAAATTTAAGAAAAAAATAAAACAAACCTTTATTGGCAGCTCAGAAGTTGCACTGAAATGGGAAATGATTCAATCTCATATTCCAGCCTCATTGTAATTGAGGCTGTTTTATTTTTATCCTGGGTATTATAGGCTCCACTCCAACTGTAATCCTCGCCGCTGTTTTGCCCGGTGATCTGGAAAACACCCATAGTGGCGCTGTTAAGGCCTCCAAGTTTTTCGCCGCTGTTTTCTGCGATCTTCTCAGCCCTTAACCTTGCATCTTCGGTGGCCTTTGAGATCATGGCGATCTTAAGGTCTGCGATCTTTGTGTAGTAATATCTGGGAGGTGAAGAATTGAACGGTACTCCAAGATTTAGAAGTTCTGTGATCTCCCGGGAGACATTTTCAATAAGTTCCACATCACCCGATTCTATTTTTATGGTTTGTACCAATTCGTATCCCTTAAAAATACTACCTACATAATTTCCGTTTTGATACTGGTTCTCTTGTTGCTCAATAGTCTGAACTGAATTAAAGACAATATTACCGGCAGGAATGCCTTTATCAATAAGGTATTTTCGCACAGTTTCCTTATCCCGGTTTACTTCATCATAAGCCTGTTTCAAAACCGGGCTCATTCGGCTAAAACGGCCTTCCCAAACAATAAGATCTGATGTGAAATTCTCGCTTCCCGATCCCGTAACGGCGATCACGCCATGGGGTTGTGCTCTCTTGACATACGCATTTCCAAGAAACAGAGAGGCAAGCACAATGGCGATTGAAAATATGATTGCGGTGATATATTTCATAACGGGAAATTAGACATATAAAGGTATAAAATTAAAGTTCGCATAGGTCATTATTGGTTCAAATTACTATTTTTGCCTATGCAAAAAAATGTACTTATTTTAGACTTTGGTTCCCAGTATACACAATTGATTGCAAGACGGGTACGGGAACTTAATATTTATTGTGAAATTCACCCCTACAACAAAATTCCAAACGACCTTACCGGGTTTAAAGCTGTTATCCTTTCAGGGAGTCCATTTTCTGTAAGGGGAGAAGACGCCCCGCACCCGGATCTTTCTAATATTAGAGGAAAAGTGCCTGTTTTGGCCGTTTGTTACGGGGCTCAATACCTTGCACATTTCAACGGGGGCAAGGTAGAAGCATCTGAAATTCGCGAGTATGGCCGTGCAAACTTATCTGTCATTAAGGACGGGGAACCGCTTTTTGATGATATTATGGAAAATTCCCAGGTTTGGATGAGCCATAGTGATACAATAAAAGAACTTCCTGAAGGAGGGGTAAGACTTGCCAGTACCAGTGATGTACTAAATGCGGCTTACAGGATAGAAGGGGAGGATACTTTTGCTATACAATTCCACCCTGAGGTTTATCATACAACAGACGGGAAACAATTACTTGAGAACTTTTTGGTTCATATCGCCGGGGTGCCACAAACCTGGACGCCCGAGGCATTCGTAGATATGACCGTGAAAGAACTTAGGGATAGGGTTGGAGATGATAAGGTAGTTCTTGGATTAAGCGGGGGAGTGGATTCCTCTGTTGCGGCAGTATTACTTCACAAGGCTATCGGAAAAAATCTGTACTGCATATTTGTAAATAATGGTCTATTAAGAAAAGGAGAATTTGAAAGCGTTCTGGACCAGTATGAGCATATGGGGCTCAATGTAAAAGGGGTAGATGCTTCGGCACGTTTCTTGGATGCGCTTGCAGGAGTGAGCGATCCGGAAGAAAAAAGAAAAGCCATCGGAAATGCTTTTATTGAAGTTTTTGATGATGAGGCACACCGCATAGAAAATGTAAAATATCTAGCACAGGGAACTATATATCCGGATGTTATTGAATCTGTTTCAGTTAATGGGGGACCTTCAGCAACAATAAAATCCCACCACAATGTGGGAGGACTGCCGGACTTTATGAAACTTGAAGTAGTTGAGCCTTTAAAGATGCTATTCAAGGATGAGGTGAGAAGAGTGGGGGCAGAGCTGGAGATAAGCGATAGCATTCTTGGCAGGCACCCTTTCCCGGGACCGGGACTGGCTATTAGAATTCTGGGCGATGTTACGGCAGAGAAGGTGAGGATCTTACAGGAAGTTGACGCTATTTTTATCAACGGACTTAAAGAATGGATGCTTTACGACAAGGTTTGGCAGGCGGGAGCGATCTTGCTTCCCGTGAGCTCTGTAGGAGTTATGGGGGATGAAAGGACTTATGAAAAAGTAGTAGCTCTACGAGCGGTGGAGTCTACAGATGGAATGACGGCAGACTGGGTTAACCTGCCTTATGATTTCCTCCAAAAAACATCCAATACAATAATAAATAGAGTAAAAGGCGTTAATAGAGTGGTATATGACATAAGTTCAAAACCACCCGCTACCATAGAATGGGAATAATATAAATTACAGGTAAAGAAGGATTCAGGATCTGTAGTTAAAGAAATATGAGACAAATGAAGTATCTAATAATGATGTGCCTGTGCTTTCAGGTACTTACTTTTTCCGCTTTTGCACAGGCTTATAAGTATCACACTGTGGCCCCGGAAGAAAATGTGTACAGGATCGCGCAAAAATATAATATTTCTTCAGAAGATATCTATAAACTGAATCCCGATGCCCGTAATGGTGTAAATGTTGGTTCCAAGCTGGTTATTCCAATCCTGGACAATGCCTCTACCTCAAACCAGGTAAGCACAGCCCAACCGGAAGCTGTTTCTTTTAAGGAACATAAAGTCCAGAGGCAGGAAACTGTTTACCGACTTGCAAAACAATATGGAGTTGCTGAAGATGATTTAAAACGTTATAATAAGCAGCTGTATTCCAGGGAACTTCAATTTGGGGAAACCTTACAGATCCCTGTGTTTGCTATTCGTGAAGGAGAAATTGCGGGTGCTCAGCGTCCGGCCCCTGCTGCTCAGGAAAGACCTGCAACCACTCAGGAAAGACCTGCTGCAAGACCATCTGCCGTCCAAAGAGATACCAGAGAACACATTATTCTTCCAAAGGAAACTAAATATGGGATTGCCAGGAAATATGGAATGACGGTGGAAGAACTTGAAAAACTTAATCCAAAGGCAGGGGTGCTACAGCCGGGAATGATGATACGGGTAGCAACCAATATAATTGATGACCAGGTGATCATTACAGATGAAGCCTTCCAATTCTATGAAGTGCAACCCCAGGAAACTATTTTTGGTCTTACCCAGCGTTTCCAGGTAGACAGAGATTCCCTTATTGCTTTGAATCCGGGGTTGAGAGATGGATTAAAATCCGGAATGGTTTTAAAAGTTCCTACCAGGGATGCCGGAGGAAGAGAGCTTGAAGAAGTGGAAGCCGAGGTTGCAGAAGCAGGAGAAGCTACCCCAGCCAATCTTATAAATGATATTAAGGATCGCAGTACTAAAAATTTGGTCTTGATGTTGCCCTTCAATTTAAATAAGATAAAAAATGATTCTATTTCCAACTCCCGGGAAGTAATTGGAAATGATAGGGTAATGAGAGTATCTCTGGATTTCTATAGCGGGGTTATGATGGCTGTAGAAAGAGCAAAAGAATTGGGAATATCAACAAACCTGCAGGTCTTTGATACCCAGCAACAGCCCGGAAAAGTTTCTACAATTATTCAAACCAATAATTTTTCAAATGTTCATGCCGTAATTGGACCGTTATTTCAGGCTACAAGCGAAGAAGCCGCCTCAAAACTTACGAGTGCAGGGGTTCCCGTTATTTCTCCCATTTCAAACCGTGAATTACGATGGGTGCCTAATTTGTACCAGGCAAGGCCTAGTGATGAGATGTTGAGAGATGCAATGGTGGAATACATACGTATTAACTCACAGGGAAAAAACGTGATCATCATTGCAGATAGCAAAAATGCCGCTGTAAGGAATAAACTAAGTAATGCTATTCCTTCTTCAAGGGTAATTAATCCCGGAGAAAATAACATAACTGAAGGTGCTATTGCATCCTCCATTCTTAAGGACCGTGAAAACTGGGTAATTCTGGAAAGTGAAAGTGTTGGACTATTAAGTAGTGCAACTTCTGCCCTTAACAGGCTCGCAAGAAATAATAAAATAACCTTATTCACCACGAGTAAGAATGCTTCTTTTGACAGTAATGTGCTTTCCAATGATCATTTAGGAAGGCTTAATTTTCATTTTCCGTCTGAATATAAGGAGTTTGACGAGACTGTAAGCGATATGTTTATTGATAAATACAAAGCGAAATACGGCATTGTTCCCAATAATTATACAGTAAGAGGATATGATCTTACGCTGGATGTTTTATTAAGACTTGCTGCTATGGGTACTCTTGAAAAATCTGTACAGGCAAATATTTTAACTGAATATGTCGAAAATAAATTCAGTTACAGGCCCAAAGCAAACGGGGGATTCTATAATGACGCTATCTACATTATGCATTATAATGAAGATCTAACTTTAAGTGTAGCCCGTTAAAATGACTTCAAAAGTAACCTATAAGGGAAATCTTAGAACTTCTAACGAGCATTTGCAAAGCGGAAATGTTTTCATCACAGATGCCCCTGTGGACAATCAGGGAAACGGAGAAGCCTTTTCCCCTACAGATACTGTGGCCACTGCTCTGGCCTCTTGTATGCTTACTATAATGGGAATAAAGTCCAGAGATCTTGGTATAGATATTGAAAACACCTATGCACAGGTTACCAAGCATATGGCTGCCGATCCAAGACGGATTTCAAAAATTGAAGTAGAATTCTTTTTCAACGGGGAATTTAGCGTAAAGGAAAAAACTATTCTTGAAAATGCGGCAAAAACCTGCCCGGTAATTTATAGCCTTCATCCTGATATTGAGAAGGTGATAACGTTTAATTACTAGAGTTTTCAATGAGAATATTAATTTTTTTCTTTCTGTGCGCCATCACAGCCGGGCAGGCACAACCCGATCCTGAAAAGATCTACTGGCAGGACGAACCACTTTCGTGGGAGGATTTTAAGGCAAGGCCTGCGAAAGGATCTTCTTTCCAGGCAAATACAAATGCAGGCCTTTCATATTCCTGGAATCTTAAGAATGACAATGGGATTGTTTCATTGAAGTATGAAGTCTACAGTTTTTTTAATCCTCAATCTTCCTGGGTGATTCCTGCCTCAAAAAGTGAGTACTTATTAAAACATGAGCAACTGCATTTTAATATTACAGAGTTGCACGCCCGTAAACTTAGGAAAGCACTTGCAGGCCTGGAAATAGAACAACTAGGAGAAGACCCTAAAGCTGTTCTAAATTCTTTTTATACCAGGATAGAAAAGGAGAGAGCTGTAATGCAACATAAGTATGACCTGGAAACTAATCACAGTTTAAATAAGGAAGCTGAAGCCAGATGGCAAAAGTTTGTAAAGGAAGAACTGAGTAAGTTGAAGGATTACCAGGCGTAGGAAACTACTTCCTTTTTTGCTGTTTCAAATTCTGCCAACATTTCTTTTACTATTTGCGCTGCCGGTTTAATATCGTGTATAAGGCCGGCTATTTGTCCAATTTCAAGCTCACCTTCCTCAAGATCGCCTTCAAACATGCCTTTTTTAGCCCTGGCTCTGCCTAAAAGTTTAATGAGATCCTCCTTTGTAGGTTTGGAAAGGTAGAGCTCCTGTATATCTTCAAAAAATTTATTTTTAAGCAGTCTCACAGGGGCAAGCTCCTTTAAGGTGAGCATGGTATCACCTTCCCTGGCTTTTACAACCTCTTGTTTAAAATTCATATGAGAGGAAGCCTCGTCACTGGCCACAAATCTTGATCCTACCTGTACTGCATCGGCTCCCAGAACCATAGCGGCAAGCATTCCACGGCCTGTAGCTATGCCTCCGGCAGCGATGAGAGGTATTTCCAGTTGTTCTTTAACCATTGGGATCAACGTAAAGGTAGTGGTCTCATCCCGGCCGTTATGACCTCCTGCCTCAAAACCTTCGGCAACAACGGCATCTACACCTGCTTCCTGGGACTTTAATGCAAATTTCACACTGCTTACCACATGCACAACTTTGATTCCGTGTTCTTGCAAATGCTTAGTCCATATTTTGGGATTTCCTGCAGAGGTGAATACAATCTTAACCCCTTCAGCAATTATTATTTCCATGATCTTATCAATCTCCGGATAGAGCATAGGTACATTCACACCAAAAGGTTTGTCTGTAGCTTTCTTACATTTTTGAATATGTTCCCGTAAAATTTCAGGATACATAGAACCGGCTCCAATAAGACCCAGACCCCCGGCGTTACTAACCGCACTTGCAAGTTTCCAGCCACTGGCCCAGATCATTCCTGCCTGGATAACTGGATATTTTATATTAAATAATTGCGTAATTTTATTAGACATAAATGTTTTTTTCTGCTCTATGATATTACCCCGGAGCCAATAAGCTCATCCTCCTGGTACCAGGCCACAAACTGGCCTTCTGTAATAGAAGCCTGTGCCTCTTCAAAAACTATATAAGTGCCATTTTCCGTTGGGTAGATGATGGCGTCCTGCAACGGCTGCCTGTATCTTATTCTTGCTTTAACCTTTAACTCTTCTCCTTCCGCAATCTTTAAATCCGGTCTTACCCAGTGAACTTCTTCATCCTGAATGAACAAGGCTTTCCTGTAAATACCCGGATGGTCCTTTCCCTGGCCTGTATAGATTACATTGGTATCGACATCTGTTTCAATTACAAATAACGGCTCCGGCGTTCCTCCAACGGCGAGGCCCTTGCGTTGGCCCTTTGTGAAATAGTGGGCACCCTGGTGCCTCCCTACAACCTTGCCATCTGTAACAGCATATTTATATTTTTTAGAAAGGTGGGTCAATTCCTCTAATTTTGAATCGTGAGCCGGCGCTGCTGGGACATAGAGCTCTTTATTTGCATCAATTTCAACAATAACCCCTTCCTTTGGTTGTAATTTTTGCTGAAGGAATTCCGGTAACCTTACCTTTCCTATAAAACATAATCCCTGGGAATCCTTTTTATCTGCAGTGATAAGATTTTGTTCTGAAGCTATTTTCCTTACTTCAGATTTCTGTAATTCTCCAATAGGGAAAAGGGTGCGTGATAATTGTTCCTGTGTGAGCTGACATAAAAAATAGGACTGATCCTTATTGTTGTCTTTCCCGGACAATAATTGATAAAATGTTTTACCATCCCGGTTTATTTCACCCTTCCGGCAATAGTGGCCTGTCGCAACATAGTCGGCACCCAATGAAAGTGCTATCTTCATGAAGACATCAAACTTGATCTCCCTGTTACAAAGAACATCGGGATTTGGAGTACGCCCTTTTTCATATTCCCGGAACATATAATCTACGATGCGCTCTTTATATTGCTCACTTAGATCTACCGTTTGGAACGGTATGCCCAGTTTGTCTGCCACCATCATAGCATCATTACTGTCTTCAAGCCAGGGGCATTCCTTGGAAATGGTGACGGTATCATCATGCCAGTTCTTCATAAACAACCCAATAACTTCATAACCCTGTTGCTGCAATAAATATGCTGCTACACTTGAATCTACACCTCCGGATAATCCTACTACTACTTTTTTCATATTCTTTGTACTGCCGCGTCTTTCTTATACTTTCTTGAGGAAAGAGTCGGTTAACCGAATGCAAAATTACGAAATAAAAAAAGGTGGTAAAAACCACCTTCTTCCCACCTAGTATTTTAAGTTTAAATCCTTTCAAAGCTTAGGGTTCCTCCAGCAGATGCAAATGAAAATTGATCATCTCCGGTAAAGCTCACGTTTCCTGTTAATTCACCTACTACAGGAAGAACTATAGAGTAGGAGCCATTTCCATTATTTCGCCAGTTCCCTGTTGTGATTTCGGGTTCGCAATTATCCTCTGTAAGATAAAAGGTCGCCTCCCCTGTATTGTCCTCCTCAAAGCTTATATTGGATTGAGGTGTCTCACAAAATATGGTGTTTAAAGGAGCGGTTGCATCTACCATAACCCAAGTGCCCACAATTGGATCATCACCCGAAGTATCTGCATCGTCATCGTTACTGCAGGCTATAAAAGTTGCAGCAAATAAAATTAAGATCAAAAATTTCTTCATATCATATAGATTTATTTCCATGTAAATATAAATAATAGGCTATTACATAATGCTGAATGAGCAAAACCCGTTTCATTTTATAATAAACTTTTAACCAGTGTTCAATTTATTTTAACAAAAGTTAAACAAAAGTATAGATAAAAGAAATTTATCTTTACCGTAGTATAAACTAAAACAAAAAAAAATGCTGAAAATTTCTTACCTTAAGAAGATTGCACTTACGGCCTTCCTTAGCTTTAGTGTGATTGCCTGCAGCAGTGATGATGAAGGTGGCGATGTTATCGTACCGGACAACACTATTGCTGATTTTGTGGAGACCAACCAGGATTATTCCAGTTTAAATGCAGCGCTTATTGCTACAGATTTGAAAGGAACTCTGGATGGAACAACCAATTACACCGTTTTTGCCCCCAATAATGCTGCTTTTAACGCTTTTCTTTCCGCCAACGGTTTTGAGAATCTTAACGCTGTTCCGGTTGGACTTCTTACCCAGGTTCTTTTAAACCACGTGATCCAGGGAGAAGTTTATTCAGCAGATCTTGAAACAGGATATGCTACTACACTTGCAACCGGCCCATCTTCCGAAGCAAATCTTAGTATGTTTATCGATACAGAGGATGGCGTGATGATCAACGGCCAATCTACCGTAACCAATGCAGATGTTGAGGTGGACAATGGGGTGATTCATGCCGTGAATACAGTTATTGGATTACCCGATATTACCACCTTCGCTACAGCCGATCCTACTTTCGAAAATCTTGTAGCAGCACTAACCAGAGATGAAGATTTTACATTTGTCCCTGTACTTCAAACTCAGGAATCTCCCGCTCCATTTACAGTTTTTGCCCCCACAAATGAGGCGTTTGTAGACCTTTTAGAAGAACTTGATATGGGAAGCCTTGATGATATTCCTTCAGATGTATTAGCGGCCGCTCTTAGCTATCATGTAGTAACAGGAGCCAATGTAAGAAGCGGTGATATAACAGACGGAATGGAGGTTGAAACTTTTGAATCCGGAATGTTTACCATAAATGCCAACGGAGATGTTACTATCACAGATGAAAATGGCCGTATGGCTACTGTAGTTGCTGTAGATGTGCAGGCTACAAACGGGGTGATCCACGTTATAGATACAGTCCTTTTACCTGGAGATGGCAGTGAACCTGCACCATCTTCTAATACTATTGCCGATTTTGTTGAGAATAACGCCGATTATTCCAGTCTTAATGCAGCATTAGAGGTAGCTGGTTTAAAAGAAACACTGGCCGGTAATGCTGAACTTACTGTTTTTGCACCTAATAATGCTGCCTTTGAAGCCTTTCTTTCAGATAATGGATTTGCAGATCTTGGAGCTGTACCCGTAGATGTATTAACACAGGTTCTTTTAAATCACGTACAAAGTGGTTCAATTTACGCAGCCGATCTTACTACCGGTTACATAGAAAGTATGGCCAGCTGGGGAGCATCAGATGAAAATCTAAGTATGTATATAAATACCGCGGATGGGGTAATGATAAACGGAGTTTCCTCTGTAACTACCCCCAATGTTGAAGTAGATAACGGAGTGATACATGCTGTAGATGCTGTTATAGGATTACCGGATGTTGTAACTTTCGCTACAGCCGATCCTAACTTTGAGATCCTGGTCGAAGCCTTAACGAGAGATGAGGATTTTAATTTCGTTTCTACTCTTCAAACCCAGGGAGCTCCAGCCCCATTTACAGTATTTGCACCTACCAATGATGCTTTTGTAGATTTCCTTGGCGAACTTGAGTTTGCAAGTCTCGAGGCGATTCCTTCGGATGTATTGAGTTCAACATTAAGCTACCACGTTGTGACCGGTGCCAATGTAAGAAGTACAGATATTACAGATGGAATGGAAGTTACAACATTTGAAACCGGTACATTCACAATTAATGCCGGGGAAAGTGTTACCATTACAGATGAGAATGAGAGAGAGTCCACTGTAATAGCAGTAGATGTACAGGCTACCAATGGAGTTATTCACGTAATCGATACGGTATTACTACCTGAATTGTAATACAGGTTCTCTATAGACGAAAATAGCCCGGAAAATCCGGGCTATTTTTATTTATATAAATACGATATTATTTCTTATTCTTTTTTTGTTGCTGCTCTGCCTGCTCCATCATTTCCTGCATCTTTTTAGCAAATTTACCCTGCTTTTTAGGCTTCTTCTTATTCTCCTGGATCTTAGCATGGATCTTATCCTCATCAATGATCGCATATTTAATTACCAGCATTATACCTATAGTAATAAGGTTAGAGGTAAAGTAATAAAGAGAAAGTCCACTCGCAAAATTATTAAAGAAGATCAACATGAAAAGAGGGGAGAGATACATTATGAACTTCATATTAGGCATTCCCGGCTGCTGATTTTGCTGCATCGTTTGCCCGGTGGTCATCATCATATATATAAAGATGGCAATGGAAGCAAGGATTGGGAATAAACTCACGTGATCTCCATAAAACGGAATGTAGAAGGGTAAATCAAGGATGTTATCATAACTTGAAAGATCATCTGCCCACAAGAATCCTTTTTGTCTAAGTTCAAAAGCACTTGGGAAAAACTGGAACAAGGCATAGAAAACCGGGATCTGCATCAACGCAGGTAAACATCCGCTCATAGGGCTGGCACCGGCCTTGCTATAAAGCTTCATTGTTTCCTGCTGCTTCTTCATTGGGTTATCCTTGAACTTCTCATTAAGCTCATTGATCTCCGG